>CANCEU010000032.1 GCA_947375185.1 Chitinophagaceae bacterium | reverse complement strand
GTACAGAAAAAAATGTCATTGGGTTGATATTGGAAAACATTTATAAAAGTATAGTTTGTATATACCATATATCCAGCAATACTATGTACAACCCCTTTTGGTTTACCAGTTGAGCCCGATGTATACAAAATAAACAAAGGATCTTCGGCATCCATCTCTACTGCAGGAACCAATGCAAGTCCTTGCGATTCTACTTTTTTAATTTCATCTTCCCACCACACATCTCTTCCTTTCAACATGGAAACTGCAGTCCTAGTTCTAGTACAAACTATTACTCTTTTAATTGTTTTATTTCCAATGAGTGCGTCATCAATTACTGATTTCAATGGGATGTCTTTTGCTCCACGATACGCGCCATCACAAGTAATTATGAATTCTGCTTTGGCATCGTCTAAGCGATCCGCAATACTTTGTGCAGAGAAGCCTCCGAAAATAACACTATGGATAGCGCCAATTCTTGCGCAGGCTAATATTGCAATGGCAAGCTCAGGAATCATACCCATGTATACACAAACTCGATCGCCTTTTTGTACACCATTATTTAAAAGCACTTGTGCAAATTGGCAAACTTTTATGTGTAGTTGATTATAGGTAATAATACGATGATGCTCTTCGGGATCATTTGGTTCCCATATAATTGCTGGCGTATTACCATTTTTTTCAAGATGTCTATCTAAACAGTTTTCGGTGATATTTAATTTCCCTCCTTTAAACCATTCTACTTTTGGATCTTTAAAGTTCCAATCTAAAACCGTGTCCCACTTTTTTTTCCATGCAAAATTTTCGGCAATCTCACTCCAAAATTCAGCAGGTTTGTCTATGCTTTGTTTGTAAGCATCATGATAGTCTTGAAGACTTTTAATTTGATAAGGGTAGCTCATAGGTCAATCGTTATAAATTAGATGTACTAAAGTTACATTTTTTAAGCATAAATATTTAACTTGAATGATAACTGGAAAAACGATTGCTATGAACTCAGAAAAAAAACAAAGCAGTATTGCATTTGTCATTGGGGCATCTAGTGTTGGTACCCTAATTGAATGGTATGATTTTTATATTTTTGGGATGTTGGCAACCATTTTGTCAAAGCAGTTTTTCCCTGCTGAAGCAGGAACGGCAGCGCTTTTAAGTACTTTAGCTATTTTTGCTGCTGGCTTTATTGTTCGTCCTTTTGGAGCTTTGGTTTTTGGTCGTTTAGGAGATTTAATAGGAAGAAAACATACTTTTTTACTGACATTGGTCATAATGGGTGGATCTACTTTTGCGATTGGACTTGTTCCAGGTTTCAAAACGATTGGTTGGGCGGCACCTATAATAGTATTGGTATTAAGATTATTACAAGGTTTGGCATTGGGTGGTGAATATGGTGGTGCTGCAACTTATGTTGCAGAGCATGCGCCAGCTGGGCAAAGAGGATTTTGGACATCTTGGATACAAACAACTGCAACGCTAGGTTTGTTTTTAGCTTTAGGCGTAATTATATTAATCCGATCTAATCAGGGGGTAGAAAAATTTAGTGCTGAATGGGGTGGTTGGAGATACCCATTTTGGATTTCTATTTTATTAGTGGGAGTTTCTGTTTTAATTAGAATGCGCATGAGCGAGTCTCCTATGTTTTCTAAATTAAAATCTGAGGGAAAAACTTCGACTAATCCATTAAAAGAAAGCTTTGGTAACAAAGCAAATTTCAAAATGGTATTGCTCGCATTGTTTGGGGCAGTAATGGGGCAAGGAGTTGTTTGGTATACAGGTCAGTTTTACGCGCAAAGTTTTATTGAAACGGTTTGTAAAATTGATTTTGTACAGTCCAGAAATATTATGTTGGTCGCTATTTTAATGGCAACACCTTGCTTTGTTTTATTTGGTTGGTTAAGTGATAAAATGGGAAGAAAATGGATAATGCTAATGGGAATGTTTTTAGCTATTTGTACTTATCGTCCAATTTATAAGGAGTTTTTAGCAATCACAAATGCTGCAAATAGAACTCAAATTATTGATTCAAGACTTACAAATGCAGGTCCAAAAATTCCGTTGATTGATGCAAAAGACAAACATAAAATGTATGTTAGACAAGTAATTGATACTGTTTATACCGATGGTTCAGTTTTTAAATATACTATTACTGATACACTTATTGGATTCAATGAATTAGGTGTTGATAGACCAATCAATTTAATAAACCCAACTTTAATTAAATATAAAGCAGTTAAACCTAATATAGTTATTGAAAAGACAATGGGTAAGTCGGCAACTTGGGATTTAATCTGGTTGGTATTCATTCAAATTGTTTATGTAACAATGGTATATGGGCCAGTTGCTGCGTTCTTGGTTGAAATGTTCCCAACTAAAATACGATATACTTCTATGTCCCTTCCGTATCATATTGGAAATGGGGTTTTTGGAGGGCTGGTTCCTTTTTTGGGTACTTTAATTGTAGAGTTTACGAAAACCAGTGCAAAGCCTGCTGGAGATGTGTTGGCCGGATTGTGGTATCCAATTGGGGTAGCAACCATATGTTTTATTATTGGGGTTATTTATTTGTCTAATAAGATTGATAAAAATGTAATGGACTAATTGTTTAAAACTAATTATATGAATACGCTCAAAAAATTATTAGGATTTGTTTGGATGATTTTAGCGCCAGCTATTATCTGCTTTTTAATGTATGAAGCTTATGTTAAAATTGGTACTGCAAAACCAGCAGAAAAAGCCAATACTATTTTACAATGGGTAATTATTTTAATCATATTTACACCTATTAGTGTTGGTTTTTTTCTCTTTGGAAAATATGCAGCAAACAATGAATATGATCATTTGCCTGAGTCATCAGCAGAACTTATCGATTAGTAAGTGGTTATTTAGTATTAGTTAAGTATTTTTGGACATGGCATTAGTAGTAAAAGGGCTTTTCAAAAAATATGAAGCGCAGATTGCGGTGGATGACTTGTCCTTTACAATAGAAAAAGGTGCGGTGGTTGGATTTTTAGGCCCAAATGGTGCCGGGAAAAGTACTACCTTAAAAATGATTGCAGGTTATTTAACACCTGATGCGGGAGAAGTGACTTTGAATGGAATTTCTAATCAAAAGGATCCTATCGCGTTTAAAAAAATGATTGGCTATTTGCCCGAAGCAAATCCGTTGTATGAAGAAATGTATGTTAAAGAATTTTTTTCTTTTTTAGCATCCCTACATAAAATTGAACAACCTAAAATTAGAATTGAAGAAGTTATTGCGCTAACGGGATTAATCCCAATGCAACATAAAAAAATTGGAGCACTTTCAAAAGGGTATAAGCAAAGGGTAGGCATTGCAGCTGCAATTATGCATAAGCCTGCATTGATATTATTAGATGAACCCACTTCGGGCTTAGATCCCAATCAGCTTATTGAAATCCGCGCACTCATTCAATCATTAAGCAAGGATGCAATAGTATTGTTCTCGACGCATATCTTACAGGAAGTATCAGCCATTTGTTCAAGTGTGATTGTGTTGCATCAATCAAAATTAGTTGCAAACACATCTATTCAGGATTTATTAAAACCAAGACAACCTGCTGTGCGTGTTGTTTTTGAAGAAGAAATTGAGCCATATTTAAATGATGAGTTCTTTTCAAAACTAACCTTTAAGCAAGCAGACAAACATGCGTTAGTAGTAAAATCAGATGACTTATCCATTTTGAAAAAAAATATACTGAACTATGCACTCGATAAAGGCTTGAATATCCAAGCTTTACAAACGCAAGAGGCAAGTTTAGAAGAAATTTTCAAATTGCTTACCCATTAAAAAAAATGGGTGTAAATTGCGTTCTCAAACTAAAACAACTTTTTTTAGAAAATAAATCATCAAACTATGAGTTACATTGTTGAAGTAAAAGCTAGACAAATTTTAGATAGCCGTGGAAATCCTACTGTTGAAGTAGATGTATTAACTGACGAAGGTGCAATGGGTCGTGCAGCCGTTCCAAGTGGAGCAAGCACCGGTATTCATGAAGCAGTTGAATTAAAAGACAACGATAAAAAGAAATATTTAGGAAGAGGTGTTTTGAAAGCAGTTAAGAATGTAAACACATTAATTGCAAATAGCATTGTTGGTTTTGATGTTACAGCTCAAGCTGCAATTGACCAAGTAATGATTGATTTAGATGGCACTCCCAATAAAGCTAAATTAGGCGCGAATGCAATTTTAGCAGTTTCAATGGCAGCAGCAAGAGCAGCAGCTGAAGAAGCAAACTTGCCATTGTATCGTTACATTGGTGGTACCAATGCAAGAACATTGCCAATGCCAATGATGAACATATTAAATGGTGGTGCACACGCAGATAATAAAATTGATTTTCAAGAGTTCATGATTATGCCAGTTGGTGCTCCATCTTTTAGCGAAGGCTTACGTTGGGGTGTGGAAATTTTTCACCAATTAAAGAGCACTTTAAAAAAGAAAGGATATAGCACAAACGTAGGTGATGAGGGTGGATTTGCTCCAAATATTCAAAGCAATGAAGAAGCAATTGAAACGGTATTAGAAGCAATTACTGCGGCTGGTTACAAAGCAGGTTCGCAAATTGCAATTGCAATGGACGCAGCAAATAGTGAGTTATGGAACGCTAAGAAAAAGAAATATGTTTTCCATAAGAGTTCTGGCAAAGAAATGAGTTCTGACCAATTGGTTAAATATTGGGAATCATGGGTTAAGAAATATCCTATTGTTTCAATCGAGGATGGAATGGCAGAAGACGATTGGGCAGGTTGGAAAAACTTAACAGATACCATCGGTTCTAAATGTCAATTAGTTGGTGATGATTTATTTGTTACTAATGTGAATCGTTTACAATCAGGAATTGACAAGAAAATTGCAAATGGCTTGTTGGTAAAAGTAAATCAAATTGGTACTTTAACAGAAACAATCAATGCAGTAAGCTTAGCACAACACAATGGTTACAATACTATTATGTCTCACAGATCAGGTGAAACAGAAGATACTACTATCGCTGATTTAGCGGTTGCATTGAACTGTGGTCAAATTAAAACAGGTTCTGCATCAAGAACTGATCGTATGGCTAAATACAATCAATTGATTCGTATCGAGGAACAATTAGGTGAAACTGGCGTATTTCCAACAAAAGGCAAATTGAAATTTGGCAACAAATAGTCAAAATAGGTGGTCTTTTCGAAGCCTACATTATTAATAAAGATTAGAATGAGTCCATCATGGGCTCATTCTTTTTTTTGTGCATTATTAGAACTACCTTAATTTTACGCTAATCCTTTTGTATGCAAGCTTTAAAGAAAATTTTTCCAATCCTTATTAATCGCTACTTTTTAGTGTCAGTTGGATTTGTTGTATGGATGTTGTTTTTTGATCAGCGTGATTATTTCCAACAAAAAGAACGCGCCGGTGAATTAAATAAAGTAGAAACAGCAAAAAAATACTACATCGACGAAATAGAACTTGCTAAGAAGCAATTAAATAATATTCAAAACAATCCTACTGCAATTGAAAAATTCGCGCGCGAAAGATATTTATTAAAGCGTGATGGTGAGGAAGTTTATTTATTTGAAGATACAGTTAAGCATTCTGGAACTCCTGTTGAAGCTAAAAAATGATAAAGAAAGTTCGTTACGAAAAGGTTTTGGAATATTTCCAAACACATATGCCAGTGGCGGAAACCGAGCTAACTTATAGTAATCCCTTTGAATTATTGGTAGCAGTAATTTTATCAGCTCAGTGCACAGATAAGCGTGTTAATTTAACAACCCCATCCATTTTTGAAAGTTACCCTACACCACAAAAAATGGCAAAGGCAAGTTTTGATGATTTGTTTCCTTTAATAAAAAGCATTTCTTATCCTAACAATAAGACCAAGCATTTAATTGGCATGAGCCAATTGCTAGTAAATGAATTTAATAGCGAAGTACCAATGACTATTGAGGAATTGATAAAACTTCCAGGGGTAGGGCGTAAAACGGCAAATGTGATTACTAGTGTTTGGGATAATCAGCCTAATATGGCAGTAGATACTCATGTGAATAGAGTTAGCAAGCGATTGGGTTTAGTGCCTATGACTGCAACAACACCCTTGGCTGTAGAAAAGGTCCTTATAAAAAATATTCCCACTCATTTAGTACATACAGCCCATCATTGGTTAATACTTCATGGTCGTTATACATGTGTATCAAGAAGTCCCAAATGTGAAAGCTGCGGGTTACAGCCATTTTGTAAATACTACGAAAAAAATACTTCGAAACAATTGGCAAAAGACGCCAAGGTCAAGAAATAAAAAATCTATTTAAGAATTAGCGTTATAAAAAAGGGTTCCAATACTAGATTGGAACCCTTTTTTATAACGCTATTGTGAAATGTTCACTATAAGTATTGATTGATTGCGTCAGTCAATTCTTGTTTAGTAATAGGAACACCCATCATCTTATTGTAACCTTTTGCATCCACAAAGTATTTGTCACGGATAATTTTAATTAATTGACCATTGTTGATTTCAGGAATCAACACGGTTTCAAAATTCTTTAAAATCTCTCCTAAGTTACTAGGGAATGGGCGCATGTACTTGATGTGCGCATGGCTTACAGATTTGCCTTGTGCTTGTAATTCCATCACAGTGCCTTTAATAGTTCCATACGTAGAACCCCATCCTAATACCAATACTTTTCCTTTTTCAGCACCGCTGTCAATGGTTTGTTTTGGAATGTAGTCTGCAATTTTTTCTACTTTAGCTTCTCTCATTTTAATCATGAACTGGTGGTTCTCTGCTTCGTAGTTTACGTTACCAGTTTCATGTTGTTTTTCCAAACCGCCAATACGATGCTCTAATCCGGGTGTGCCGGGTACTGCCCAAGGACGTGCTAATTTTTCGTTTCGAGTGTATGGTTTGTATTTTAATTCACCTTCATCCAACTTCGTTTTAAAAGTCACTTCAATTTCAGGAAGATCAGCAGCTTTAGGAAATTTCCAAGGCTCTGCACCATTCGCGATATATCCATCACTCAATAAAATAACTGGAGTCATATGTTGTAAAGCAATTTTAACTGCTTCAAATGCCATTTCAAAACAATCACTTGGTGTAGAAGTTGCTAAAATAGGAATCGGAGCTTCTCCATTTCTTCCATAGTATGCTTGCATCAAATCACTTTGCTCTGTTTTGGTTGGCAAACCAGTTGATGGGCCACCTCTTTGAATGTTTACAATTACCAATGGTAATTCTAACATCATTGCAAGACCCATCGCTTCTGTTTTTAAAGCCATACCAGGACCTGATGTTGTCGTTAAGCCAATTTGTCCACCATAACTCGCGCCAATTGCTGAAGCAATACCTGCTATCTCATCTTCCGCTTGAAATGTTCTAACACCAAAGTTTTTATACTTACTTAATTCATGTAAAATATCAGTAGCTGGAGTAATAGGATAGGAGCCTAAGAATAATGGAAGTTTTGCTTTTTGAGAAGCAGCTATTAGTCCCATTGACAATGCTTGATTACCCATGATACTACGATAAGTACCTGGTTCCATCTTGGATTTTTCTACTTTGAATCTTGCAGCATTAAATAATTCAGCAGTCTCTCCATAAAAATAACCTGCTTTTAAAACAGCGATATTGCTATTTAATATTGATTCTTTCTTTCCAAATTTTTCTTTTAAGAAACTGATGGTAGTATCTAAATCTCTGTTATAAACCCAATAAATTACACCTAGAACAAACATGTTTTTTGCACGGTCTCTTTCTTTATTTCCTAATTCAGGAAAATCTTTTAAAGCCTCGCGTGTTAATTTAGTAACATCAATTTTTGTTAATTCATATCCATCTAAACTTCCGTCTTCTAAAGGATTAATACCATCGGCATAATTTGCTAAACGTAAATTTTTCACATCAAAACCATCGGTATTCGCAATAATTTTTCCACCCTTCTTCAAGCTTTTTAAATTCACTTTTAAAGCAGCGGCATTCATTGCAACTAATACATCACAAGCATCACCAGGCGTGTATACCTTGTCCGAACTGAAGTGAACCTGAAATCCACTTACACCGGGTAAGGTTCCGATAGGGGCTCTAATCTCGGCTGGAAAATCTGGAAAAGTTGCAAGGTCAATACCTAAGATTGCAGTATTGTTTGTGAATTGCTGTCCAGTTAACTGCATCCCATCACCACTATCACCAGCAAATTTAATCACTACATCCTGTAAAATAACTTCGTTCTGCATATGGCTGTAATTTGACTATAAAGGTACTAAGTCGCACGCCTAAATGCTTATTTTTTATTATTTTTTTTATATTTTCTTGACTAACTTTGCAGACTAATCAAAGGCAACATGATCATCGCCCCAGTTTTCTATATTTTAGCGCATATTTTCTTTCCTATCAATACTTCAAATGCAATCGTTCCCAAGCCAGTATTGAATGCGCCAGACAATGAAATTAGGTATGTTTATCTGAGTTTTGATGATGGTCCCTTGGAAGGAACTTCCAATTGCATTGATATCTGTTTAAATCAAAAAGTGCCGGCTACTTTTTTTGAGGTTGGAAGACACCAAGCTAGTACAAATAGGTCGAAAGCTTTGTACAACCGCATTATGCAAAATGAGGCGCAATTTATGATTGCAAATCATAGTTATACGCATGCCAATAGCAAATACAAATATTTTTATCGACATCCAACTATGGCTTTCGATGATTTTATGCAAGCTCAAAATTCATTGGCTATCAAAAACAATATTATTCGATTGCCGGGTAATAGTGCATGGAACACCACTGCAATTAAAAAGGCAAGTGGTTTAGTAAAACCAGTAGTTCATAAATTGGATAGTGCGGGCTTTAACATCATTGGATGGGATGTAGAATGGGGGTTTGATAAAAGCGGTAAACCAAGACAAGCACCACAATTTGTAGTGGATATGGTTGATTCAGCTTTTGCCCGAAACCATACCGCTACTAAAAATCATTTAGTTATATTGATGCATGATCATATGTTCAGAGCCTCAGCAGACTCTGCAAAATTGGTAGCCATGATTGGCTTATTAAAGTCAAACCCAAAATATCAATTGCGTAAAATATCACAATATCCGGGCTTGAAAAACGGCGGACGTTAACATTTCTTTTGCAATAATTTTAATGAAGATTTTTGTATATTTATAATTGAAAAATTAAAAAAAAAAATTATGGCCTTATTTAATTCAGGAAATCCAACCCTTACAGAAAAAATGTTTGATAAAACATTGAATGAAACATCACAAGCATTTGGTGTAATGACTGTGCGTGGCACATTGAATAAGTTTGGTTTTTTAATGTTAATGCTGATGGGGTCGGCTATGTATGTTTGGAGTATTTCAACACCCGAAACACAATCAACAGCAAATACATTAATGTTAGTAGGTATGATAGGTGGATTTATTCTTGCGATTGTGATGATGTTTAAGCCTAGTTTAGCATCTTATATTGCCCCAGCATATGCAATTTTAGAAGGCTTAGCAATTGGTGGAATTAGTGCTTATTTTAATGCAATTTTTGCTGCCAAATATCCTAATATGATTTTACATGCAGTAGGCTTAACAATGGGTGTAGCTATTGCGATGTTTTTGCTTTACAATTTTCGCATCATTAATGTTACTGATCGTTTAAAGTCAATCATTATTTCTGCTACTTTAGGCATTGCATTATTTTACTTCATTGTTTGGATATTAAGATTATTTGGAGTTAATATGGGTTTTGGTGCGAATGATGGAAGTTTGTTAAGCATTGGTATTAGTTTATTTGTAGTTGGAATTGCTGCAGCTAATTTGTTGTTAGATTTTGATTCAATTGAAAAAGGTGCAGAAATGGGTGCTCCTAAATACATGGAATGGTATGGGGCTTTTGGTTTATTGGTAACCCTCATTTGGTTGTATTTGGAAATCTTAAAATTATTGAGCAAATTAAACTCAAGAAAATAATACAATACATATCCCACACAACAATATTTTGAATGAAGGCCCCGATTAGGGGCCTTTTGTTATTGATAATTATGGTAAATTTGGAAACTAAAGTAGCAAAATGGAATTTCAACCTGGCCAATTAGACAATCAGCAGCTTATCAAGTTGTATCATTCTTTATTATTACCAAGAATGATAGAGGAAAAAATGTTGGTGTTACTTCGTCAAGGTAAAATCAGCAAATGGTTTAGTGGTATAGGGCAGGAAGCTATATCCGTAGGTGCTACCTTGGCTTTAGAAAAAGAGGAGTGGATTATGCCTTTGCACCGAAATTTAGGTGTGTTCACTGCGCGTGAAATGCCCTTAACAGAATTATTTAAACAATGGCAGGGTGATGTAACTGGTTATAGTAAAGCGCGCGAAAGAAGTTTTCATTTTGGATCAAAAGCTCACTTTGTTTGTGGTATGATTTCTCATTTAGGCCCTCAATTAGCTTTGGCTGATGGGGTTGCTTTAGCATATCAACAAAGAGGGGCGCAAAAAGTGGCACTTGCATTTACAGGTGACGGAGGAACTAGTGAAGGTGATTTTCATGAAGCGTTAAATGTTGCAGCAGTTTGGAACTTGCCGGTAATTTTTATAATTGAAAATAATGGATATGGTTTAAGTACACCAACAAATGAACAATATAAATGCGCTCATTTAATAGATCGTGCCAAGGGGTATGGTATTGAAGGTGTAAGGATTGATGGGAATAATGTTTTAGAAGTATATCATACCATCAAAGGTGTTCGTGATTATTGTATTCAGCACCAAAAGCCTTATATCATTGAGTGTGACACATTTAGAATGAGAGGGCATGAGGAAGCAAGTGGAATTAAATATGTCCCAACCGAATTATTGGAATTGTGGGCGCAAAAAGATCCTATTAGAAATTACGAGGACTTTTTATTACTTAAAGGAATTCTACAACAATCTGATATAGCAAGTATTCGTGCAAATTTCAAAGAAAAAATTGAAGCTGATTTATCCCAGGTTATGGAAATGACTCCGTTAAATCCTTCTATTGAAAATGAAATAGGGGATGTATTTGCGCCAATAGTTGAAAACAATATACCAACTTTAGAATCATTAATTCAGCCTGAATTAAAATCAAAAAGATTTATTGAATCTATTAGTGATGCCTTGCGTGCTGCAATGCATCGTTATCCTGAGATGATCATAATGGGACAGGATATTGCAGAATACGGTGGTGCATTTAAATTAACGGAGGGATTTGTAAATGAATTTGGAAAGCAAAGAATACGTAACACTCCGATTTGTGAAAGTGCTATTGTGGGTGCTGCATTGGGATTAAGTTTGGAAGGAATTAAGTCGGTGATGGAAATGCAGTTTGCTGACTTCGTAACTGTTGGGTTTAATCAGATTGTAAATAATTTAGCAAAGATTCATTATAGATGGGGACAAAATGCCGACGTGGTTGTGCGCATGCCTACGGGTGCTGGTGTAGGGGCAGGTCCTTTTCACTCGCAATCGAATGAGGCATGGTTTACCCATGTGCCAGGTTTAAAAGTAGTGTATCCATCCAATCCAGCTGATGCAAAAGGCTTGATGATTGCGGCATTAGCAGATCCTAATCCTGTATTATATTTCGAACACAAAGCAATGTATCGAAGCGTTGAAGGTGAAGTGCCAGAAGTTTATTATCAAGTGCCTATAGGGAAAGCACATTTTGTATGTAGAGGTGATGATGCAACTATAATTACTTATGGAATGGGTGTACATTGGGCAAAAAAATATCAATCTGAAAATACAAATGTATCCTTAACAATATTAGATTTAAGAAGTTTAGCACCGCTCGATTATGATGCAATCGTGGAAGCAGTTGCTAGTACTGGTAAGGTGATGGTACTTCATGAGGATAATTTAACAGGAGGTATTGGTGGAGAAATTAGTGCATGGATTGCCGAGCACTGCTTCACACAATTAGATGCACCTATTATGCGCTGTGCATCGTTGGACACACCAATTCCATTTAATATTATTTTAGAAAAACAATATCTTGCAAATAGTAGACTGCAGGAGACAATGCAAAAACTTTTAACATACTAAATCAAGCCTACCCGTTTATGGGGTAGGCTTGAAAAAATCATAAGATGATAATTAAAAAGCCTCTTAAATTTTATTAAGAGGCTTTTTAATTAATTAGGGTTGTTGAATTTTGAAAAAATCTTATTTTTTTAAATAAATCATAGTAGGTAGAATAAACAACCCGACAAATTTTTAATTAGGGTTGTTTATTCTATAGACTCTTAAGAAATTTCCTCCTAAAACTTTTGTAATATCTGCGTCCTTGTAACCACGCTTAATTAATGCCTTGGTAAATTCAGGATAATCCAAAACTGTTTTTAATTGTAATGGAGCTGAATCAATACCATCAAAGTCAGATCCAAGTCCAACATGATCTATGCCAATTAATTTAACAATATGGTCAAAGTGGTGCATTAATACTTCGATATCTGGTTTAATAGCGTCAGCTTCTTTTTTATATTTACTAGTAATCATTTCTAGTGCATATGCTTTATTTAAACCGGTAGCTTCTAAAGAATCTATTTCTTTTGAATGAGCTTTATAAAAAGCAGCAGCTTTTTTACCATAATTACTATCTACAAAAGCAGAATAAAAATTCAAATGAATTACGCCACCATTTTTTCCAATAGCTCTAATTTGATCATCTTTTAAATTTCTCGAAACAGGATTAATTGCGTAAGCATCGCTATGTGAAGCAATCACAGGCTTAGTGGTAGTTTTAATAGCATCCCAAAAAGTAGCTTCGCCAACATGTGAAATGTCTACAATAATGCCTAATTTATTCATGCGACGAATAACGTCTTTTCCAAAAGAATTCAATCCTTTGTGGCCCGTAAATTTTGGATTTTTTTCATCGGCATGAGAACTTGCCCAGCTTGGTGAATTATTCCAAGTAAGGGTCATATATCTTGCACCTCTTTTGTAAAAAGTATCTAATTTATTAATATCGTCCTCAATCATATGCCCACCTTCTACACCATATTGAGCAACCAATTTTCCATCCTTTAATGCTTGCTCAATTTGCTTCCAAGTTTTAGCAACTACCATTTTATCTGGATTTCTTGCAGCCACAGCGTCAATGGTATCCATTTCACGCATAGCAAAAGCATATGGATTTTTCTTTTCTCCATCACAAAAAATGGAGAACAATTGATAATCTACTCCGCCTTCTTTAAATCTTTTTAAGTCCGAATGATTGATGCCAGTTAAATCCTGATCAAGACTTACTTTTTTCTCTAAACAGGCGCTTACTGCGTCATTATGGGTGTCAACTAGTATTGATTTAAAATGAATGGCTTGGGCTTGTGTCCCCACCGAAAATGCAAGAAAAAGGGGTAGAAGGTATTTCATGGAATGGGATTGTTTTTAATTGACAACTAAAATAGCTATTTTTGCGCACAGAAAAACGACTATGTTAGATAAATTAGAAGCCATAAAAGCTAGATTCGACCAGGTAGGGGTGGCTTTGACCAATCCTGAAATAATCAATAACCAAACAGAATTTGGTAAAATGAGTAAGGAATATCGTTCCTTAGAGAAAATTGTGATCCCTTATGAGCGTTATGTGAAAGTATTGGCTGAGCATAAATTTGCAAAGGAGTCCTTAAATGGTGACGATGCTGATATGCGTGAATTGGCTAAAATGGAAATGCCTGCCTTGGATGAGGAAAAAGAGACTTTAGAAAAAGAATTGACTAAATTATTGATTCCAAAGGATCCTCAGGATGATAAAAATGCAATTATAGAATTGCGTGCAGGAACAGGTGGAGATGAAGCAAGTTTGTTTGTGGGAGATTTATTGGGCATGTATACAAGATACTGTCAAAAGAAAGGCTGGAAAGTAGCGATTGCAAGTGAAAGTGAAGGATCGGTGGGTGGCTACAAGGAAGTAATTTTAGAAGTGACTGGTGAGGATGTATATGGTACCATGAAATTTGAAAGTGGAGTACATCGTGTACAACGCGTACCAAGTACGGAGACGCAGGGTCGTGTACATACTTCGGCAGCAACAGTGGCGGTAATGCCTGAGGCAGAGGAAGTAGATTTTGTGTTGAATCCTGCAGATGTAAAAATGGAAACAGCTCGAAGTGGTGGTGCAGGGGGACAAAACGTAAACAAGGTAGAGACGAAAGTAATGTTAACGCATATACCAACAGGCACAGTGATTATTTGTCAAACAGAACGTTCTCAGTTGGGTAACCGTGAAAAAGCGATGGGCATGTTGCGTACTAAATTGTTTGAAGAACAAGTTCGCAAACAAGAAGATGAAATTTCAAGACATCGTAAAACATTGGTAAGCACCGGAGACAGAAGTGCGAAAATCAGAACCTATAACTGGCCACAGGGTAGAGTCACTGATCACCGCGTGAATGTGACTTCTTATAATTTAGATGCTGTAGTGAATGGAGAAATAGAAGAATTTATCGAAGCTTTACAAATGGCGGAAAATGCAGAAAAAATGTTGGTGCAGAATTAATTATTATTTCGCTAAGCTTTGTTCCCATTGCCATGCAGTCAACATCATTTCATCTAATCCATATTTGCATTTCCATCCTAATTTTGAAACAGCTTTATCATTGTTAGCATAAATTGCTACAATATCGCCTGCTCTTCTTGGACCTAATTCGTAATTTAATTTTACCCCACTTACTTTTTCAAAAGCCTTGATTGCTTCTAAAACTGTAATTCCATTTCCTGTACCTAAGTTAAAAACTTCACAGGTTTTTTCAGTGTTGTTTTTGATGGAATATTGTAATGCTAAAGTATGTGCATGCGCAATATCACAAACATGTATATAGTCTCTAATACAACTGCCATCGCGGGTATCATAGTCGGAACCATGAACTTGCATGGTTGGTAATTTTCCAATTGCAGTTTGTGTAATAGCAGGCACTAAATTTTGTGGACGGCCAATTGGTAATTCGCCAATTGATGTGCTTGGGTGTGCGCCAACTGGGTTAAAATACCTAAGCAGTATTGTTGATAAAGGATAGGTAAATGCAGTATCTCTAACTATGGTTTCTCCCATTTGTTTGGTTGCACCATATGGCGAAGCTGCAGTTTGTAATGGGGTTTCTTCGGTAACGGGAATAATTTCAGGATTGCCATAAACCGTACAAGAGGAAGAGAAAATAAAATGTTTTGCATTGTACTTAACTGCCATATTTAATAAATGCACTAGTGAAAACAAGTTGTTTTCATAATAGTCAAGTGGCTTTTCAACTGATTCTCCAACTGCTTTATAAGCGGCAAAATGGATAACACCAATGATACTAGGATTTTCCTTGAAAATATATTCAGTTGCCGACTTGTCGGTTAAGTCTACTTGATAATTTTTAATGCGTTTGCCGGTAATCTTTTCAATTCCGTCTAATGATTTGTCAGTAGCTCTTGATAAATTGTCCGCGGAAATTACTTCAAATCCATTTTCGATTAAGTCTACAATAGTGTGTGCGCCAATAAAACCACACCCTCCGGTAACAAGAATTGTTTTCATGCTTACAATTTAGAGTACAAAGAAACGAAAAAAAAGCCATTAAAATTTGGTGGCCAATGTGAAGCCAACAGTAGTGCCAACATTTACCTTGCTTCTAATTTGCATGGTTTCATTATGCGCTTCAATAATGTGTTTGCATATCGCTAAACCAAGACCTGTACCGCCAATATCTCTGCTCCTTGCATCATCCGTCCTATAAAAACGCTCAAACAATCTTGGTATATGTTCTTCAGCAACGCCAATTCCATCGTCACTTATTTCGATAAGTAATTTGGAGTCTTCCAATTGATAGATACTTGCAGTAATATGTCCATCTATTTTTCCATATTTGGCAGCATTAGAAATAATATTTACCAAAACCTGATAAATTTTATTTTTATCAGCAAATACATGCATCGAAGTGTCGCTTCCTTTTTTATATTGAAATTGAATATTTTTCTTTAACCATTTTACACTTAGGTTGTGCACTACCTCATTAATCAAATCTTGAATAATAAAAGAGGTTTTTAAGATAGGCTCTTTATTGATTTCTAAATTGGTAATTACGTCTACATCATTTAATAAGCCTACAAGCCTTTGAACATTGGCTTGTGCTTGATTGATAAACTTATTTCCAATCACAGGGTCTTCCATTGCTCCATCAGCAATTAATTCTAAATATCCTTGAATTGCGAATATGGGAGTTTTTATTTCGTGAGACAAATTCTGTAGAAATTCTTTTCTAAAGGCCTCGTTGGATTGTAGTTGCTGTATTTGTTCAGTTTGTTGCGCAGCCCATTGCTCCACATCTTCACGCACATCATCAATTCCTTTTTGGGGTAGGATATATTTTTGATAAGCTTCCTCTCTTTTACTTGCTTTTGTAGCGGAAATTAGTTTGTAAATGAGTTTAATCTTTCTGTAAATAAAGAATTCCAAAATTTGGTAAACCAAAAAATATATAACAACAAAACAAGCTAAAAAGTACGCCAATAAAATTTTCCAGTCTGTGATAAGCATAAATACACTTATCCCAATGATACTAGATAATAGTAATGCAGTTAAAGCTGCAAGCTGTTTTGGCGATAAATTTTTTTCTTTAAACATAAACTTTGTAAATGAATGAACCCATTACGAAGTTAGCTTTTTAAATCAAATAAATAGATGCTAATAATCAAACTTATATCCAACGCCTTTTACGGTAGTGATGCAATCAATACCCAGTTTGGCTCTGATTTTTCGGACATGTACATCAATGGTTCTATCTCCTACAATTACATCATTTCCCCATACCTGTGATAAAATTTCATTTCTTAAAAACACTCTTCCTGGTTGTGCTGCTAATAGGAATAATAATTCAAATTCTTTTTTAGCAAGTACATGTGTTTCACCATTCAAAATGGTTTTGTATTGTGTAGGATCAATAGTAAGATCTTTTATTTGAATGATTTTATTGTCTCCAGTAGCAGGTTGTATGCGTCTAAATAATGCAGTAATTCTACTAATTAAAACCTTGGGGCTAATTGGTTTATTTACAAAGTCATCACCTCCTAATTCTAAACCTTTTATATGTGATGCTTCATCATTTAGTGCAGTTAGCAGTACAATTAAGGTTTTATCGAATTGTTTATTGCTTCTTAAATATTCACATACCTCAAATCCATTTCTTTTTGGCATCATGATATCTAAGATGATACAATCTGGCGTGTGTTGTTGCGCTTTTTCAATTGCCTCACTACCATCCTTTGCAGTAAAAACTTCAAAGCCAGCTTTTATTAAATGGAAACTAATAATTTCAATAATGTCAGGTTCGTCGTCTGCAATTAATATTTTAATCGGATTGGTTTCCATAATGTATTATATCCCCAAATTTAACATTAAATAGGGACAACTGAGGCGGCTATAGACATTATCAAATTGTTAACTTGACCCAATCAATTTATTAGCCTTTAAGTATATGTAAAATATAGGGATTTGCCTTTTTCTCTCTACCCCAAGTAGTTACGGGACCATGTCCAGAATAAATAGTCATGCTATCAGGAAGAGGTAAAATTTGTGTACTTATACTTTTTATAAGGTCTAATGGATTGCTTCCTGGCAGGTCGGTTCTGCCAACTCCATCTTTGAAAATTAAATCACCTCCAATTAAAAAATCCTGATGTTCGTTATAAAAACAAACACTGCCCGGTGAATGTCCTGGGGTAACCAGTACTTTAAATTGATCATTACCAAAATGGATAATTTCATCCTGATCTATATATTGAACAGGACCTTTATAGGGTGCACAGGGTACACCCCATCTTGCACCGCCTTCGGGTAAACGGTCAATAACAGGTTGCTCATTTTTATGAAAATGTGCGGTTAAACCATATGTTTCACTCACAAAATTATTACCAAATACATGGTCTAAGTGACAGTGCGTATTAAGCAATAGAGTTGGGGTTAAATTATTGTTGGTGATAAAATTTACCAATGCTTCTTGCTCGTTGCTAGCATAACAACCAGGATCTACAATGATTGCTTCTTTATGTTCATTGTACAAAATGTAGGTGTTTTCCTGAAAGGCATTAAAACAAAATGAATGTATCGTAAGCATGTAAATAATTAATAGATAATAAAATAGATGGATTTTTATTTTTGGTTAGATAAATATTCGCAAATATTTTTAACCATACCGGGGCCTTCGTAAATAAAGCCAGTCCAAATTTGAACTAAACTAGCTCCATCATTTAATTTAGATTGTGCATCTGCGCCTTTAAAAATGCCACCACTTGCGATGATTGGTAAACGATCACCAATGCCTTTATGCAAATAAGAAAGCACTTGATTTGATTTATCTAAAAGTGGCTGACCACTTAATCCACCCGCACCAATGGTATTCGCCTTAGCTGTATTTTCGGAATTCAACAAGCTACGATCTAATGTAGTATTACTTGATACGAGTCCATCTATTTTTACTTCCTGGGTTAATGCAATAATATCGTCCAATGCCGATGTTTCTAAATCTGGTGCAATTTTTAATAAAATAGGTTTATTTCGAGTATTGATATTTTGCAATTCACTAAAAATTTTTCTAAGTGATTCTTTTTCTTGTAATGCACGAAGTCCTGGTGTATTTGGAGAGCTTACGTTTACAACAAAATAATCAACAACTTCTTGTAAACCTTTAAAGTTGGTACAGTAGTCTTTCCAAGCGTCACTATTTTCAGTATTTTTATTTTTGCCAATATTACCACCCACTATTAAGGTAGTATTTGACTTTTCTTTTCTTCTTTTTAAGCGTTCTGCAATTATTTCAACACCATCGTTGTTAAATCCCATTCTGTTGATTAACGCTTTTTGACTTGGCAGTCTAAATAATCTTGGCGACGGATTACCGGCTTGTCCTTTGGGTGTTACGGTGCCAATTTCTACAAATCCAAATCCCAATAATTCGAGCACATCTAAATGCTCGGCATTTTTATCAAATCCTGCACCCAGTCCAACTGGATTGGGAAAATGTAATCCAAAGACTTTTGAAGAAAGATCATTTCCTTTATATTGAAAACTGCCTTTCAATAATTGTTTCCCAAAAGGAAGTGCTGCGGCTATGTGTAAGCCTTGCATGGAAACCTTATGTGCTGTTTCTGGAGGCAATAAAAAAAGTGTATTTCTGAGGATTGGGTATAACATGCTGCAAAATTACAATGAAATATTTAGTTGCATAAACAACTGTTTATAAAAATGACTACATTTATGGTGAAATTGAGTGTAGACACATAAATCCAATTGTATGCAAGAAGCTTATATAGTAGCAGGTTTTAGAACTGCCGTGACAAAGAGTAAAAAGGGAGGCTTTCGTTTTATGCGCTCCGACGACTTAGCGATTCAAGTAATTCAAGGGCTGATGAAAAGCTTGCCGGTATTGGATCCAAAATTGGTCGATGATGTGATTGTTGGCAATGCAGTGCCTGAAGCAGAACAGGGTTTGCAATTTGGAAGAATGATTTCGGCAAAAGCTCTAGGAATTGAAGTGCCAGGCATTACAATTAACAGATACTGTGCAAGTGGTTTAGAAAGTATTGCGATGGCGACTGCCAAAATAAGAACAGGTATGGCTGATTGTATCATTGCTGGTGGAACTGAATCTATGAGTTTAGTGCCTACGGCAGGCTGGAAAACGGTACCTGCCTATTCGATTACGGTTGAAGAGCCTGATTTTTATTTATCTATGGGATTAACTGCTGAAGCAGTTGCAAATGAATATAATGTAAGTAGGGAAGATCAAGATGCATTCGCATTAGCATCACATCAAAAAGCAAAAGCAGCAATAGAAAATGGTTATTTCAAAAAGGGAATTTTACCAATTGAAGTAACTGAGACTTATGTCAATGAAAAAAATAAAAAATCAACACGATCTTTTATAGTGGACACCGATGATGGTGTGCGCGCTGATACCACCATTGAAGCTTTGGGTAAATTAAAACCCGCTTTTGCTTTAAAAGGATCTGTTACTGCGGGCAATTCATCTCAAACAAGTGATGGCGCAAGTTTTGTAATAGTAATGAGTGAAAAAATGATTAATTCTCTAGGATTAAAGCCTATTGGTCGTTTGGTGAATTGTGCATCAGCGGGTGTGCACCCAAGAATTATGGGAATAGGTCCTGTAGCAGCTATACCAAAAGTTTTAAAGCAAGCTGCCATGAATTTAGATCAAATAGATTTAATTGAATTAAACGAGGCATTTGCATCACAGTCTTTAGCTGTTATTCGCGAACTAAATTTAGATACCAATAAAGTGAATATCAATGGAGGTGCGATTGCATTAGGACATCCATTGGGTTGTACAGGTTCCAAATTAACTGTTCAAATATTAAACGATTTAGAAAGACTTAATAAAAAGTACGGCATTGTAACCGCCTGCGTTGGAGGTGGTCAAGGGATAGCCGGTATCATTGAACGTTTGTAGAAAGATAGCGTTAAGCATCCTAAAACTTTTTTAACGCTTACTCGAAGTCCGTATAGAGTAAATATTTTTTTCTGATTTTTTTAAATGCAAGGAGTCCTGGTTCCCAAGATTTTCTGATGGCGGCTTCGGATACTTCTGATTTTAATTGTTGCATTAATGTTGCATTGCCCGCTAGCTTATTAAAAAAGTAAGCCGTTGGCTCTTTTGTTTTTGGTTCAAGAAAAAAGCTATCTTTTTGCGGGAAGCTTTTATACATTTTTAAAATTAATGCAAGATCAATTTTATCCTTGGGTGGCGCGGCTTTCGTAAGATCCCAGCCGAAACATTGTTGACCATACAATTTAGAGGACATGGCACCAGTTCTTGGATTTGGGGTAAAAGTAAATTGTTGATTTGAAATGCTTGGGTGTCCAATGTATGCAAAAGCATGTTTAGTTCCACGTCCTTCGCTCATTACTGTACCTTCTATTAAGCAGGTAGTTGGATACCATAATATCGACGACATGTCTGGTAAATTAGGAGAGGGCGCAATGGGCAATGCATACATAGAAGCATGGGTGTAATTTTTATTGCGTATGATTGTTAACTCCTCATGCGCATTTTGAGTTGCTTTGGAACTATCCAATTTTATCCATTTTTCTCCTTTTAACATCAATGCATATTCGCCCATGGTCATGCCATAAACAATAGGAATGGGTTGTTTGCCAACTCCACTAATATAAGGGGTTTCTAAAATAGGGCCGTCGACATAATGTCCATTGGGATTGGGTCTGTCCAAAATGATTAATGGTTTATTATTGGTCATTGCAGCCTCCATTAAATATTGAAGAGAGTTGATATACGTATAAAATCTTGTACCTACATCCTGCACATCAAATACTAAAATATCAATGTTTGATAAATCATTTTGATCAGGTGCGTTTTTCTTGCCATATAAAGAAACAATTTGAATGCCTGTTTTTGTATCCACTTCGTCATTCACTTTTTCACCTGCATCAGCAGTGCCTCTTAAACCATGTTCGGGCGTGAATATTTTTTTCACATTAACGCCAGCTGTTAACAAGCTATCAATTAAATGTGTTTTCCCAATTACAGCCGTCTGGTTTGTGAATACACCAACACTTTTGTTCTTTAATAAAGGAAGGTACTCACTAGTTTGATAGGCGCCAGGTAATATGGGTTGTTGAGCTTCAATGTTATGGTATGAAAAAATTACAAATACCAATACTGCGATTACTTTATTCATGGAAATAGGTTGTTTCAAAATAATCATTCATATTAACTTAAATATTTTCCAACAATTGGGACTCTTCGTCCTACTCCAAATGCTTTTGGTGAAATGCGAATAATTGGGCAAAATTGATTTCGTTTGTACTCATTATTGTTCACCATCTTTAAAGTACGATCTACTAATGCCGCATCAAACCCAAGTGATTTAATTACAGCAGGATCTGCTCTTTTTTCAATGTATTGGTATAAGATTTGATCTAAAATTGCGTAGTCGGGTAAACTATCACTGTCTTTTTGATCAGGCCTTAATTCTGCGCTAGGAGCTTTGATAATAATATTTTTAGGTATAATTTCTTTGTCTCTATTTATGTAATTTGCTAAAGCGTATACTTGCATTTTATAACAATCCCCAAGTACACCAAGCCCCCCCGCCATATCTCCATATAAGGTTCCATAGCCAGTTGCTAATTCGCTTTTATTGGAAGTGTTCAATAAAACGTATCCAATTTTGTTTGCAATAGCCATTAAAATATTTCCACGAGATCTACTTTGTATGTTCTCTTCCGCCAAAGAAAATGGCAAGTCTTTGAAAATAGGTTTTAAAGTAGCCAAGAAAGTTTCATAGACATCTTTTATTGGAATAATATCATATTGGTTTTCTAAATTCTTACTTAGTTGCACGGCATCATCCACCGAATGCTCAGTTGAATAAGGCGATGGCATTAAAATAGCCTGCACATTTTCTTTACCTAATGCGTCACATGCTATCGCCAAGGTCACAGCAGAATCAATGCCACCAGAAGATCCAAGAATAGCACGCTTAAAACCCATCTTGTTAAAATAATCTTTAACGCCTAAAACCAATGCTTTATATACTTGGTCTATATTTAGTTCAGGCATTAGTTTTATGGGATTCAATTCCTTGCTAGGCACACGCGCAGCAGGTTCTAAAATAGGTGCATTAATACCACCATCGTCATTGCATTCAAAAATTTGCATAGCAGATTCAAACATTGGTAAAGCGCCACATAAATTAGCATCTTTATCAAAAACCAAGGAGGCGCCATCAAAAACAATTTCAGTTTGGCTGCCAACTGCATTGCAGTAGAACAAAGGCTTTTTGTATTTTAATACATTCGCTTTGATGGTTGCTTTGCGGTCCTCATCATGTGTATAGTCAAAAGGAGAGGCACTTAAGTTTAGTAAGATGTCTGGATGTTGATCCATCATTTTATCCATTGGACATATACGATACAATGGGTTGTCTCCTAGGTTCCAAATATCTTCACAAATTGTAATGGCTAATTTTTTTCCTTTAAAATCAACAACCTTCCAATCATCTGCTGGTTCAAAATACCTATTTTCATCAAACACATCATAGGTAGGTAAAAGGGTCTTATGTATTTCGGCTACTATTTGTTGATTGAATAAGAAAAAGGCAGCATTGTATAAATCTTTTCCTTTTTTATTCGGATTACGTGCGGGGCTGCCAATTAAAACACCAATGGTATCTGCAGCATGTTTAATAATATCGATACTTTCGTAGCACTTATTTATAAAATCGTTAAACTCTACAAAGTCTCTTGCTGGGTATCCGCAAACACTCATCTCACTAAATAAAATGATATCCGCTCCTTGCTTTTTAGCTTCTTCAATGGCATACAACATCTTTTCAGTGTTTTGCTCAAAGTTGCCAATGTGATAATTTTGTTGGGCTATGCAAATCTTCATTGCTCAAAGTTCGGTTTTTAAAAGAAATAAATTTGCTTTTTTTGTACTTTCACGCATGCGAAATAGCTTATTTGTTGCCTTTACCCTTGTTTTTTTTATGTTTAGTTGCAGTAATGCTAATACAGATCCAGCTGCGAACGCACCCGACTTTGTAATAAATGTGGAAAGGTATGATAGTGCCTTTTTCTCAATGGACACGATGCATACTAAAACTGCGATTGTTAAATTGCTAAAAGACCACCCTGGTTTTAGTCAAGATTTTATTTCGCGCATATTGATGTTAAAACAATTGGATGATACAATTTCAATCAAAACATTTTATAAATCCTATTTGCCTATTTACAAAGAAGTGCAAAATGTAGATGCAATTAAAATTGCCAAGCCTGCTCTTGAATCTGCTTTTAAACGACTCCATTTTTATTTTCCTAAATATAAATTGACACATAATGTAATTTTGTTTGTAGGTCCGTTAGAATCCTATGGAAATATTATCACTAATGATGCCATTGCGGTTGGATTGCAAATGCACATGGGGGCTGGTTCTAAATGGTATTATGATGAACATATTCAAACCATTTATCCTACGTATTTAAGTCGAAGATATACGCCTGATTATATTGCTTTAAGTAGTGTGCAGAATATTTTGAGTGATATCTATTTGTCATCAAATAAATCACAAACCTTAATTGCTCAAATGATAGAAGCGGGTAAGGTTCAATATATTTTAAATGCGTGCTTCCCCAATACACCCGATTCTTTAAGACTTGGGTACAAGAATGAACAATGTATAAATTTGAAAAGTCAAGAGGGACAAATATGGGCTTATTTACTCCATGAAAAATTGAGTTTTTCCACCAACCCAAGTGATATTGATAATTTCATGCAAGATGCTGAATCAAGCAGCATCTTTGGCGAATCCCTGCCGGGTAATGTTGGGAAATATATTGGATTCAAAATTGTCAGTAGTTGGATGCAACAAAATGCACAAAAGGGTATTTCTATGGAAATGCTGCTTAATACTTCGGCCGATAAAATTTTTGAATCTGCTGCTTATAATCCTTAAGCTAGTTTAATTTAGTAGGCGCAGCTAATTTGAATGCTGGAATTTTAACCTGAAGTTGACTTCGGTTTTCTACATTTTCCATGGTATAGTATCCCTGCATTTTGCCCAACTCGCTTTTTAAATGACAGCCGCTAACATATTGATAGTGTTTACCTGGCATAATGATAGGCTGAACCCCAACTACGCCTTCACCTTCCACTATGCGCTGTTCGGTATTACTATCAAAAACCTCCCAAAATCTTCTGAGTAATTTTACTGGAAAAGCATTGTGATTTTCAATTGTAATGCGATAGGCAAACATAAATTCATTCTGTAATGGATTGCTATAGTCCTTTTGGTAAAATGACTCAATGCTTACTTCTATTCCTTCTGAAATCTTAGAAACCATCTTTCTAGTATCTAGTGGTATGCTGCAGAGTATACTGCGGGATAAAAGTACCAAAAAAATTACACCGATGGCTTAAAAAAACACGTTTAATTTTTATTAGACCCGCTAAGTGCTTTACCTTTGCGCAATCGTATGCGGAAGATTGAAAATCACCTAATTATTACTAAAAATATACTCAAATGAAGATCGCAGTAGCTAAAGGAGACGGAATTGGTCCAGAAATTATGGAGGCAGTCATTCATGTTTTTAATGCTGCAAAAGTTCCTTTGGAATATCAATTTGTGGATATGGGTAAATGGGTTTTTGACAAAGGATTTAGTAATGGTATGACGGAGGAGGCAAAAGCTACAATTGAATCATTAGGTTTATTGTTTAAAGGGCCGATGGAAACTCCAAAAGGGAAAGGGGTGAAAAGTGTGAATGTAACCGCGCGAAAAACTTGGAACACCTATGCTAATGACAGACATTTTCAAACATTAAGTGGAGTAGATACCGTATTTAGTAAGGCAGGAATTTCAATTGATTTAACTATTGTTAGAGAAAATATTGAAGATACTTATGGTGGTATTGAACATATGCTTACGCAAGATGTTGCCTTGGGTCGTCGATTTATTACACGTCCAGGAAGTGAACAAGTAATTCGTTATGCCTTTGAGATGGCTAAGAAAAAAGGAGCTAAAAGAATTACATGCGGACATAAAGCAAACATCATGAAATTAACTGATGGTTTGTTTTTAGAAGTGTTTAAAGAAGTGGCTAAGGAATATCCTGAATTGAAATCAGATGATGTTATTGTAGATGATTTATGTATGAAATTAGTAAGTCGTCCAGACTTGTTTGATGTGATTGTTTTAACTAATTTGCAAGGTGATATAGTGAGTGACTTATGTGCTGGATTGGTTGGTGGGCTTGGATTTGCGCCTTCGGCAAACATTGGTGATCATATCTCAATTTTTGAGGCTGTGCATGGAACGGCACCAGATATTGCAGGTAAAAATATTGCAAATCCAACCTCTTTATTGTTAAGTGGATTAAGCATGCTTCGTCATTTGGGATTAATGGAGCAAGCAATCATGATTGAGAATGCATTATTGTATACTTTAGAATCTGGAGTTCATACTGGTGATTTTGGAGACAAATCAATTCCTTCTGTTAATACTACCGTTTTTGCACAAGCAATTATTGATAATTTTGGTAAGCAACCTGCTCACAATCCAAAACCATTATTGCCTAATTTTTATGTTACTCCAACTGAGTTTAAATTGGAGCATAATCCTATGTTGCAAAGTGATTTACATGATCTTCACAAAATTGTTGGGGTTGACTTTTTTATAGAAAGTAACGAGCAGCCACAAGTAATCGCTGATAAATGTACTACACACACTACTGATGCATTAAAATTAGTTACGATCACCAATCGAGGTACACAGGTTTGGCCTTCGGGATCTATTTTTACCAACTTAGTGAATCAATATTATTGTCGTTTTGAGACCATAAATGACTTGTCATTATCTCAAGCAGATGTTGTTGCATTATATGGTGCGTTGGCTAAGGATTTTAAAATTTGCTCCCTTGAAATTTTAAACATGTGGGCCGATAAAAAAGCCTACAGCTTGGCACAGGGGCAATAAAATTCAATAGATTCATCGTTTTACGGAAAATGCCTTGGTTTTACCCCCATTTTGCTCAAAAAATGACAAGATGGGTGGGAAAAAAACCAATTTTAATGTATTTTCACGCTTCAATTACAAAATAGCCTTTTAATTATGGCAGAAGTTATATTAATGCCTCGCTTAAGCGATACAATGACCGAAGGAGTGATAGCGGCATGGCATAAAAAAGTGGGAGATATCGTTAAGAAAGGCGACTTATTAGCCGAAATAGAAACGGATAAAGCCACAATGGAATTAGAAAGTTACCAAGATGGGGTGTTATTGCATATTGGTACACCTCGTGGCGGAAAATTACAAGTAAATGACTTACTTGCCATTTTTGGTAAGGAGGGAGAAGATATTAGTGGATTAATCAATGGAGCAAATGTTGCGCCAGTTGCAACTCCTGTTGCCGAAGTGGCACCTGCTCCTGCAGCTTCAACAGCACCTGCGGTAAGTGGAGTTGATTATACTAAAATGGAAGAAGTGGTATTAATGCCACGTTTAAGTGATACGATGACAGAGGGTGTAATTGCTGGTTGGCAAAAGAAAGTGGGAGATACGGTAAAGAAAGGAGAAGTGTTAGCTGATATTGAAACAGATAA
Organism: Chitinophagaceae bacterium; assembly: GCA_947375185.1. Lineage (GTDB taxonomy): Bacteria > Bacteroidota > Bacteroidia > Chitinophagales > Chitinophagaceae > Sediminibacterium. The sequence goes on along the minus strand of CANCEU010000032.1, from coordinate 1,144 downwards.
AGCTACCATGGAATTAGAATCTTACAAGGATGGTATTTTATTATATCAAGGTGCTCAAAAAGGAGAAAAGATTTTAGTAAACGATTTATTATGCATTATTGGTCATGCCGGAATGGAGATTGATGCAATTGTGAAAGGATTAAAATCAGGAGGATCTGCTCCAGCAGCTGCTACAGCTGCACCTACTCCTGCTGCTGCGCCTGTTGCAATATCTTTAGACAAGGCTCCAGTTGCTGCGCCTGCTTCATCTGCACAAGTTGTAAATGAGGGTCGCATTTTTGCATCTCCATTAGCAAAGAAAATTGCACAAGAAAAAGGGATAGATTTAAAATATGTGAAAGGTACTGGTGAGAATGGTAGAATCACAAGAACAGATTTGGAGAACTATACGCCAAGCGCAGCTCCTGCTGCAACTGGAACTGCTGCACCAAGTGCAAGCTTTGTACCAGCTGGAACAGTAAGCTTTGTTGATACGCCAGTATCTCAAATGCGTAAAGTAATTGCAAAGCGATTAAGTGAAAGTTTATTCACTGCTCCGCATTTTTACTTGACAATGAAAATTAATATGGACGCTGCTATTAAGGCGCGTACATTATTAAATGAGAATGCAACTGCAAAGATTAGTTTCAATGATATGATTGTGAAAGCAACTGCTTTATCATTAAAGCAACATCCGAAAGTTAATAGCAGTTGGATGGGAGATTTTATCAGAGAAAATCATCATGTAAATATTGGTATTGCAGTGGCAGTAGACGAAGGTTTATTAGTACCTGTATTACGTTTTGCAGACAGCTTAAGCTTATCACAAATTAGTGGTAATGTAAAAGAGTTTGCTAAAAAAGCAAAAGATAAAAAATTACAACCAGCAGATTGGGAAGGAAGTACCTTTACTATTTCTAACTTAGGTATGTTTGGTATAGATTCATTCACTGCAATTATTAATCCTCCAGATGCTTGTATTTTAGCAGTAGGTGGTATTGCTCAAGAGCCAGTGGTGAAAGGTGGACAAGTAGTTCCTGGTAATGTAATGAATGTAACTTTAAGTTGCGACCACCGTGTAGTGGATGGTGCAACAGGAGCTGCGTTTTTACAAACTTTAAAGAGTTTATTAGAAGAGCCTTTGAGAATGTTAGCGTAAAAATTT
>CANCEU010000031.1 GCA_947375185.1 Chitinophagaceae bacterium | reverse complement strand
ATTCAAGTTGTTGTATTAGACTTTGATGATGACAAAAAACGTATCAGCTTAGGTTTAAAACAATTAACACCACACCCTTGGGATGTATTACCAGCTGACTTATCAGAAGGTAGTGTAGTGAAAGGTAAAGTAGTTAACATTGAAGATTACGGTGCGTTCTTAGAAATTCAACCAGGTGTTGAAGGTTTAGTACACGTTTCTGAAATCACTTGGGCTAACACACCAATCAACGCTAAAGAATTCTTCAAATTAGGAGATGAGCATGAAGCGAAGGTGGTAACATTAGATAAAGATGCACGTAAGATGAGCTTGAGCATTAAACAAATGACACAAGATCCTTGGAATGCAATCGAAAATAAATTCCCTGAAAATAGCAAGCACAAAGGTTTAGTGAAAAACATTACTCCTTACGGTGTGTTTGTTGAATTAGAATCAGGAATTGGTGGAATGATTCACATCAGCGATTTAAGCTGGTTGAAGCGTTTTAATCACCCATCTGAGTATGTAAAAGTTGGTGAGTCAATCGACATCATTATCTTGAACATCGACAAAGAAAACAGAAAATTGCAATTAGGTCATAAGCAATTAGAAGAAGATCCTTGGAATGCATTAGAAGAAACTTTTGCTATCGGATCAATTCATGATGGTACTATCGTTCGTAAAGACGATAAAGGTGCTATTGTACAATTGCCTCATGGCTTAGAAGGATTTGCTCCTAACCGTCACTTGGCAAAAGAAGATGGTAAACAAGTTCAAGCTGAAGAAACTGCTCAATTCATGGTGATCGAGTTTGATCGTAATGAAAAGAGAATCGTTGTTTCTCATGCAAGAATTTGGGAACAAAACATTGTAGAAGAAAAAGAAGCCGCTAAGAAAGAAGCGAAAGCTGATTCTGATAAAACTAAAAAAGCAGTTAAAACAATTCAAGCTAAAGTAGAGAAATCAACTTTAGGTGATTTAGGTGCTTTGGCAGAAATCAAGGCTAAATTAGACGAGAACAAAGAAGGGTAATTTCCCCTCTTTTAAATACTAAAAGCCCCGCTATGCGGGGCTTTTTCGTTGACAGGATGCCTCAAAGGGCTAGTTTTAGTAATTTCTTAACGAGCAGGCCTTGATTAGCAATCTTTTTCGGTCTAAATTGGGGATTATTAGTTAATTTTGCCACCCTGTATGAATAGAATAATTGTAGCCCTTTTTGTATTATTAAGTTTATCATCTTGTACTTCAAAATTTCAACAAGTTTTAAAGAACAAGGATGTTGACTATAAAGTTAAAATGGCGGAGAAATACTTTGAAGCAAAAAAATACAGAAATGCGCAACAGCTCTTTGAGAATGTAATGCCTTTTGTAAAAGGAACACCTAGATACGAGGAGTTATATGTGAAATTTGCGAATGCATATTATTATGATAATGATTTTGAAAATGCAGAAAACTTATTTAAAACATTTGTTGAGTATTTTCCAAATAGTCCTAAAAGAGAAGACGTAGAATTCTTAAGAGCGTATACTTATTACAAGCGTTCGCCAAAAGCGGAATTAGATCAAACAACAACGAATAAGGCAATCTTGACAATGCAGGCGTTTATTGACGCGCATCCAACTAGTGCTAAAGTAAAAGAGGCAACCGAAGTAATTGATGCATGTAGAGCCAAGTTAGAATTAAAAGATTTTAAGACAGCTACATTGTATGACAATCTTGGTTTATATCGTGCAGCTGCTATTTCTTATGGATTGTTGTCTGACAATTATCCGGATTCTAAAAGTGCTGATAAATATAAAATGTTAACTGTTAAAGCATATTATAAATTTGCTGAAAATAGTTTTGCTGAAAAACAAAAGGAGCGCTATGCTAAGGTTATCGAAGAGTCGAATGATTTTATTGATAGATATAGTGATAGTCCATTACTTCCAGAAGTAAAAAAAATAAAAAAACAATCTGATAATTTTTTAAATATAAAGAAATGAGTAAACTAAGAAGACACATGGGTGCAAACACACCTGCTGTTGTAGAAACAAAAAGTTTAAAAGCGTTAAAAGCTAAGACTGGTAATTTATACGAGTCTATTTCTATAATTGCTAAGAGAGCAAATCAAATTAATATCTCAATCAGAGAAGAATTGCATTCTAAATTAGAAGAGTTTGCTAGTCATACTGATAGCCTAGAAGAAATTCATGAAAATAAAGAACAAATTGAAATTTCTAAGGCGTATGAGCGTATGCCAAATCCTGCAATTTTAGCAACTGCTGAATTCATCGATGACAAAATTTATTATAGAAATAACGAAGAGATCGATCTTTATCGTTAATCTTAAGAATACAAATGAAAACGTCCTGAAATCTTTATGGTGTCAGGACGTTTTTGTATTTTAGGGTACCGTTATAAAAAGGAACAAGTTGCGTAAATTATTCATTTTATTCAGTTTTATTATTATTGCTGGCAATGTGCTAAGTCAAGAGCTGGCTGCTTCGGTATCTATTCAAAGTAGTAAGGTTGAAACTCAGGTTGACCCTAAAACATTTATTCAATTACAAACTCAACTAAAGGATTTTTTAAATCAAAGGAAATGGTCTTCTGATGCATTTGGAAATGAAGAAAAAATTGATTGTAGTTTTTATATAACCATTGAATCCGTTTTGTCACCAGGGGTATATGAAGCAAAATTAAGTGTGGTTTCTAATAGGCCCGTGTACAACTCGAATTACACAACGCCGATATTAAATATGCAGGATCCTAACTTTACATTTAAATATCAGTTGTCTCAACCTATTGAATTTAATGAAAACAAAGTGCAAGGGTCAGATCCGTTGGAGGCAAATTTAACAGCTACACTTGCTTATTATGTATATGTCATATTAGGGCTCGATTACGATTCTTACGCTTTAAAATCAGGGGCCCCTTTTTTCTCTAAAGCATTGAATGTTGTTTATAATGCACCTGAAGCATCAGGTATAAATGGCTGGAAATCATATGATGGTCAACGAAATCGTTACATACTCATTGACAATTTAACGAAAAGCAGCATGGACAAAATTCATGAAGTTATTTATAGTTATTATAGGGAAGGGTTGGATCAAATGTCTGCTAAGTTCGTAACAGCAAGAGGTACTATTTTAAATACCTTAATGACTATGCAGGAAGTTCAAGAAGCAAATACCAATACGATGATAGTACCCATATTATTACAAGGGAAAGCGATTGAGTTAGTTGGTATATTTGAGAATGCAGATAAGGAAATTAAAAAACAGGTTATTAATACAATGTCTGTTATTGATGTGACTAATTTAAACAAGTATAAAGAAAAATTAGAATGAGGCATTATTTAATCATATCTACCTTGTTATTATTGATAGTTTCCTGCAATAATGAAGCAAAAAATGAACAGCAAATCCCATTTGAAAAAATGAAGGTAGTTGTATGGCAACTTTTGAAAGCAGATGAGCTTTATTCACGAAAGTCAGTAACAGATTCTAGTTGGAGAGCCAGCAAAAAAAATGTTCAGTTTTATCAACAAATTTTCGAATTGAATAAAATTGATAGAATTCAGTTTTATAAGCAAATGATCCATTTGGAGTCTCACCCAGTTGAGTTTAAAGTGCTAATGGATTCAGTTGAACAGCTTTCGAAAAGAGAAAAAAATAAAAGTATTCCTACATCAAAAAAGTTGTAGATGAATAAACAATTTTAAATTTGAATATTAAATAGTTAAAAAATAAAAAACCTATATGAGTAATTTAATTGGCAAATCAGCCCCAGCATTTACACTGTTTGATACAGACAAGAAAGCAACTTCATTAGCCGATTTTAAAGGCCAAAATGTAGTAGTATTATTTTTTCCTTTAGCCTTTACTGGTGTGTGTACAGCTGAACTATGCAGCATCAGAGATAATATTGGAACTTATAACAATGCAAACGCGCAAGTTTTAGGAATTTCGGTTGACTCTTTATTTACATTAGGTAAATTTAAGGAAGAGCAAAAATTGAATTTCCCTCTATTAAGCGATTTTAATAAAGATGCGTCAAAAGCTTTTGAAGTATTATATGAAACCTTCCCTGCGTTTGAAATGCAAGGAGTGAGCAAGCGTTCTGCGTTTGTAATTGATAAAGAGGGCGTAGTTCAATATGAAGAGGTTTGTGCAACTCCAGGTGATTTACCTGATTTTGCTGCCATTCAAAATGTATTAAATACATTAAACTGAAACGTCAAATCTTGTTAGGATTTAAAAAAGGGGCTAATTTAATTTAGCCCCTTTTTTTATTTATCACAAACTTCTACGATTAAGAACTTTAAATAGTGTGTATTTTCCATTCCCCAAATAATAGGGTGGTCACTTGATTGAGATTGATAAGTTACTTGTCTAATTCTTTTTTTTGCATCGCGTGCAGCCATTTCTATCGTATCTAAAAATAATTCAGGACTTACTAAATTGGTACAGCTTGAACTAACAAGGAAGCCGCCATTTCGTATTAGTTGCATGCCCCTTAAGTTGATTTCTTTATATCCAGTGACTGCTTTGTCAATATTGTTTCTACTTTTAGTAAATGCAGGTGGGTCTAACATAACAACATCGTATTTGCGTCCTTGCTTCCCCCAATTCTTTAATACATCAAAAGCATTCATCGCTTCGAATTTCACAATATGATCTAGCTTGTTTAATGCAGCATTTCGATTTGCTTGTTCAACTGCTGATTCTGAAATGTCAATTCCTAAAACCGACTTTGCACCATAATGTGCTGCATGAATTTCAAATGTACCTGTGTAGGTAAACGCACCTAATACATCAGCACCTTTTACAATATTTTGAATCGCTCGACGATTGTCCTGTTGATCTAAAAAATAACCCGTCTTTTGCCCAGTCTCAATATTTACATAAAACTGCAACTCATTCTCATTAATAATTATTTCAGTAGGGAATGGGTCTGTTAAAAATCCCTTTTGTTGAGTAAGGCCTTCTAGTTCTCTAACCGGTACATCATTGCGTTCATAAATTCCTTTCGGATTGAAAATACTTTTCAAAGCTTCCACAATCGCCTCTTTCCACACTTCTATTCCAAAGGACAAAGTTTGCATCACAAAATAGTCATTGAACTTATCTATTATCAATGCTGGTAAACCATCTGCTTCTCCAAATACCAATCGACAGTTTTCAGTATAGCCCAAATGCTTTCTATAATCCCATGCTTCTTGAATTTTTTGGTGAAAAAATGCAGCAGTTATATCCTCTCTTTTTCTAGTCAATAAACGAATGATAATTTGAGAAGCAGGATTGATATATCCACGCCCGGCCAATTGACCATCAAAAAAATAGACTTCTACAATATCACCCGGCTCCACTGGTCCCGCTATACGATCAACTTCATTGTTATAAATCCATGGGTGCCCAAGCGCAATTCGCTGGTTTATCTTTCTATTTAAATACACTTTTGTCATGGCGCAAAGATAGGCAGGTAATGACTGACAACTTGTTCATTTTTAGCCTATTTAGTGTCAATTTTGCTCTTTTAACCCTTTGGCAATATATTTGCTCGCAATAGATTACAATTAGACAATTATGGAAGAGAAAGATATCATCAACCCTGAAACAGCAGAACAAGTGGAAAATACCCAAAATGGTGCCGAAAATGCACCGGAGGTAGAAATTGAGCCGATTAGCGAGTTAGATCAAGCGAAGGCAGATTTGGCAGACCAAAAGGATAAATTCCTTCGTTTAATGGCTGAATTTGACAATTATAAGCGCAGAACAGCCAAAGAAAGAATGGAGTTGATTCAGACTGCTGGTAAAGATGTAATCGTATCCTTATTAGATGTTTTGGACGATTGTGATCGTGCTGAAAAACAGTTAAATACTTCAGATGACATCAAAGTTCAAAAAGAAGGTATCCAGCTTGTATTTAATAAAATTCGCTCCACGATGCAAGCTAAAGGCTTAGTTGCTATGGAAAGTATCGGTAAAGATTTTGATGTTGAATTGCATGAAGCTATTACCGAAGTGCCTGTGCCTAATGACAAGCAAAAAGGAAAAGTAATTGATGAGGTTACAAAAGGATATTTATTAAATGAAAAAATTATTCGTTTTGCTAAAGTGGTTGTAGGCAAATAAAAATAAGCATATGTCTAAAAGAGATTATTACGAAATATTAGGAGTAACAAAATCAGCATCATCAGATGAAATTAAAAAAGCTTACCGCAAGGTTGCAATGCAGTTTCATCCTGACAGAAATCCTGGAGATGCAGCTGCTGAAGAAAAATTCAAAGAAGCTGCTGAGGCTTATGAAATATTAAGTGATAATGATAAGAAGGCGAAGTACGATCGTTTTGGTCATCAAGCTTTCGGCCCTGGCACCGGAGGTGGTGGAGGTGGATTCCACGGTGGTGGTATGGACATGAATGATATTTTTAGTCAGTTTGGTGATATTTTTGGGGACGAAGGTTTCGGAGGATTCTTTGGTGGTGGAGGTGGAAGATCCCGAGGAGGAGGTGCAAGAGCAAGAGGTCAACGAGGAAGTAACTTGAGAATTAAATTAAAATTAAATTTTGAGGAAATTGCAAATGGTGTTACCAAGCAAGTAAAAGTTAAAAAGCATGTGCTTTGTACAACTTGTGGTGGAAACGGTGCAAAAGATAAAAATAGTTTGCAAACCTGTACTACATGTAATGGTCAAGGCCAAGTACGAAAAGTAACCAATACTTTTTTAGGTCAAATGCAAACAGTTAATACCTGTCATACCTGTAATGGTGAGGGGACAACAGTAACTGCAAAATGCACATCCTGTAAGGGAGAAGGTCGTGTTTATGGAGAAGAAACCATTTCCATTGATATTCCTGCAGGTGTCCAAGATGGGATGCAATTAAGCATGTCAGGAAAAGGTAACGCTGGTGAGCGCGGCGGTATGGCTGGTGATTTAATTATTATGATTGAAGAAGAAGCACATGAATCATTACATAGAGATGGATTAAATGTTGCTTACGATTTATACATTACTATTCCAGATGCTATTTTTGGAACAAGTGTTGAAGTGCCTACAATAGATGGTCGTGCTAAAATAAAAATTCCAGCAGGAACCCAAAGCGGTAAAATATTTCGATTAAAAGGGAAGGGTTTCCCTGAAGTGCAAGGATACGCAAAAGGTGATCAGTTAATTAATGTGAATGTATGGACGCCTCAACATATTAGTGATGATGAAAAAGCAGCACTAGAAAAAATGCAAGAAAGTGAAAACTTTAAACCAAAGCCAGTAAAAGGGGATAAGAGTTTTTACGACAGGGTTAAAGAAGCATTTAAATAAGTTTAATAAAAAAAGAGGGGCTAAAAAATATAGCCCCTCTTTTTATTATCTTTTTGATTCTTTTCACTTATCTCCATCGTCCATAAATTTTTTGAAAAAAAATTTTGAACGTCATAACCTAGGGCTAAAATTTTTATTATGATTTCAGCTGATAAATTGCTTTGGTGTTTCTGCCAAGCCCATCATAATCTAAGCCATATCCTACTACAAATTTATTAGGGATATCAAAACAAGCATAGTCCACCTTAACAGGATAGGCTAATGCTTCGGTTTTATTGAGTAATACAGCAATTTTAATAGAAGCAGGTTGGCTTGACGCTAATTGAGGTAGGAAGTGATGTAATGTTTTGCCTGTATCTATTATATCTTCAACAATAATAATATCTCTGCCATTTACATTCGCATCAAGGCCAATTGCAGTAATAACATTTCCGGAGGATGTAGTGCCTTTGTACGAGGCAAGTTTTATAAAGCAAACTTCGGCTTCAATGGTGATTTGTCTAAACAAATCTGCTGTAAATAAAAAGGAGCCATTTAAAATGGATAAAAAAATCGGACGCTTACCAGCGTATTCTTTATTCAATTGTTGCGCTAGTTCGCTAATTTTTTCTTGAATTAATGATTCACTTAAATAGGGTTCAAATTCTTTATCTAATACTTTAATGTTAGGCATGAATGTGTATTTGTCAGGTTAGTTTTTTTTATTTTTCAGCAACGGCAAATTTAATAAATTTTTTGGCTTTTGTTCTATTACTTTGATAGTGTCTTTTTGTGCAATTGGTGCTGAATTGTTAGCCATATTGAATAAATAAACAATTGTTCCATTCTTTAAAGGTTCACCATTTAATTGGGGATTAAATATTTTAAGTGTAATTAATTGAATCCCTTCTGATTGACTTATTTCATATAGTGTTTCCTCATTTTTAACAATATGTATTTTATTGTTACTCTCTTTTCTTTTCTCTCCTAAAAATATAATTTGGTCATTTTCAATTAAATCCGTTTCCGGAAGTTCGTTGAATTTGTAAAGTTTATATAAAGCCAAATTATATGTATTTGCTATTTCTAAAAAAGATCTTCCTTTTACGCCCCAAATAGCTGGGGTTTGATTTATTTTAAATCTTTGATTAATAGGATAAGCAGGAGGAGTTTTTGTCTCAGGTTCTTTTTTTATACCCTCATTTTCCTTTAAACTAATTTTTGGTTTTTGTGCTTGGGCGGTAGTATTGATTTTTATACTATCCTTAACTATTACTGGTTGTAAAACTACTTTAACACTGTCCAAATTTTTAGTAAGCGCAGTTGATATAGGTTGCTGTGCTTTTACTGCTAGGAGGCTATCTTCGGCAACAAGCTCTGGAAAATTATATTGGGCCAATTCGTAATCGTCGATAATCTTCAAAAGCCTTTGTGGATAATCACGCTCGGTGGCATAGCCTGCTTTTTTTAATCCATATGCCCAAGCGGTATCATCAACAGGATCAAGTTCAAATAATGCAGCATAATAAGGGCGATATTTTAAAAAATTTGAGTGATCTCTAAATGAACTATCCGCAGTAGGATAAACCCTAAAACATTCATTTTTTGTATCATCATCCTTGTATATTTTCGGCCCTGTCCATTCTGTTTTACATTTTATGCCAAAATGGTTATTTGCATTTCTTGCTAAAATACTTTCACCGCTTGCTGATTCTAATATTCCTTGTGCAAGTGTAATAGAAGCAGGAATTCCGGTTCTTTTCATTTCTCTAATGGCAATGCCTTTGTATTTTTCAACATAGTCCTTGGTGATTTTATTTTGAGCAAAAGTTAACAAGGGGAGCAACAATATTGCTAAAATATTTATAATACTTTTCATGCTATTTTTTTCTTATTAAAGTAAGACCATCTCTAATTGTTAATATGGTTTGTTCCGTACTTGCATCATTCAAAACATATTCATTAAATGCTTGAATTGATTTTGCACTTTTTCCGGATATCTTTTCTTCCAACACCTCACCATGGAATAATACATTGTCAACAATTATAAGTCCGTTTTGATTTAATGATGGCAAAACTAAATCGTAGTAGGTTTGGTAGCCTGTTTTATCTGCGTCTATAAATATTAAATCCCATGTTATATTCAGTGTTGGTATTATTTCCTTTGCATCCCCATTGTGGACTTTAATTTGTGCGGCATGTGGGCTTGAGTCAAAATATGCTGCTGCTTTATTGGCATCCGTTTTTCTTAATTCAATAGTATGTAAAATGCCATTTTTTTGTAAACCTTCGGCAAGGCATAATGTGCTAAAGCCGGTAAATGTGCCAATTTCTAAAATATGTAGTGGCCTTATTAATTTACTGATAAAACAAAGCACTCCGCCTTGGTGCCAATTGCTCTGCAAATGTGCATGTGGATGATCGGCAATAGTTGCCTCGTACATTGGCCTCAAATAGCTCGGCGTAGCATTGCTATAAGTTTCGATGTAGTTGTTTGCAAGCGGGTTAATAAACTCCATTTGCAAATGTCTATTTTTTTTCGGTATTAGGGGTAGAAATTAGCCATAATCCTATAAAAGTAATCAGCCCATTAATGATAAGTAATTCTTGGCCAATTTGAAACTTGCCTAGTATGGATTTCTGTTGCATTTCTAGTATATAACAAATTATTGGGGCTAAAATACAAACCAAAGCGACCCATTTGTCCAATAGATTTCTGCGTGTTATAATACCAAAGGCAAAAAGTCCTAATAATGGCCCATAAGTATAGGAAGCAATTTTTAAGATAAGACCAATTACATTGTTGTCTGTTATGGATAATTTATACACCATAATAATTACAAAAAAGATAAATGCAAAGCTTAAATGCACTGCTTGTCTAATTTTCTTTTTCTTTTCATCAGACCAGTCTTGATTGCGCTGCATGCCTAATAAATCAATACAAAAGCTTGATGTTAGCGCTGTGATGGCACCATCTGCACTTGGAAATAAAGCCGAAATTAATGCTAAAATAAAAATGATAGAAAGATATGGCGGCATGTGATTTAATGCAATGGTTGGAAACAAATCATCTCCGTTTGCTATCACATTTTGTTGAGCTGCATATAAATTTAGCAAACCACCTAAAAACAAAAATAACATAGTTGCAAGGACCATGCTAAATCCAATTGTTACCATGTTTTTCTGCGCGTCCTTTAAAGTTTTTACAGATATTGTTTTTTGCATCATTTCTTGATCAAGACCGGTCATTGTTAAGGATACAAAAGCACCTCCAATAATTTGTTTTAAGAAAAAGGATTTACTATTAACATCGGTATTAAAAACAGTGGCTAAACCTTTTGCTTGCATAGCGTTAAGTCCATCGCTAATTGAAAAGTGCATGTTGGTTAAAATATAAATGCTACATATGATTAAACCAATTAACATGCCGGATGTTTGAAGGGTATCAGTATACACAATTGTTTTAACACCTCCTTTAAATGTGTACAATAAGATCATTGCAAGAATGATAATTGTAGTAGCCCAAAATGGAATGGATAAATTGTCTAAAATAAATACTTGTAAAATTTTTACTACTAAATATAAACGAGCAGTAGCGCCCAAGGTACGAGATAAGATAAAGAATGAGGCACCTGTTTTGTAAGCGCTAAAACCTAATCTTGTTTCCAAATAATTATAAATGGAAGTAAGATTCATTTTATAATAAATGGGTAATAAAACATAGGCAATTGCTAAATAGCCAATTAAATAACCAATGGTGATTTGTAAATAATGGAATGAATCTTTACCTACGGCACCCGGCACACTTACAAAAGTTACACCACTTAATGAAGTGCCAATCATACCAAAAGCAACCAACATCCAGTGACTATTTTTATTGCCAATAAAAAAGGACATATTGTTGCTATTTTTGCCTGTCACTTGGGCAACTCCCAATAGCACCAAAAAATAGATAAGGACAAAAAGAAAAAGTAAGGGAGCGCTCATTGTTTATTAAATTAGTAATGGCAAAGTAATAACAAACTTTCAATTTTTTAGTTAAATTGTGTCACTCTTTCAATTATAAATTCATCTAATGAAAATAAATGCAGTAACGGTTTTTTGTGGCTCCAAACCAGGTGCAGATACAACTTATGTAAGAGATGCTGAAAATATGGGAACATTATTAGCGAAAAAGGGCGTCACCATTGTTTATGGAGGCGGTAATAAAGGTATAATGGGTACTATTGCCAATGCATGTCTTGCTGCTGGGGGTAAAGTGATTGGTATAATTCCTAAAGTTTTATTGGAGTGGGAGGCGCAACATACAGGATTAAGTGAATTAATTGTTACCGAGTCGATGCATGCTAGAAAGTTACTTTTGTATGATAAATGCGATGCAGCAATCATTTTACCTGGAGGTATGGGAACGATGGATGAGCTTTTCGAAATGCTTACATGGAATAATCTTGGGATACACGAAAAGCAAGTTTACCTATTAAATACAAATGGATATTATAATGCACTCATTCAGTTACTTGATACGATGGATCAACAAGGATTTATGTATGATAATTGGAGAAGTCGTTTGATTATTTGTGATACAGTTCAAGCAATTATGGACGCTTTGAATTAGGAAAGTGAATCGGAAATCCAAACCCGGCTCTAAAGATAGGCTGTGCGGTTAATTGACCCATTCTATAGGGAGATTTAGGATCATTTACCAAATCAAACATAACAGAGAAATAGGAAAATCCATTTTCACTACGATGTCCATAGCCAATACCTGCTAAAAAACTTGGCGCACTAACACTTGAACTTCCCGAAGTGCCTTGTGAAAAGTTCTTAGCATTGGTAAAAGTCCAATTGTATTCAGGTTGAACCTGCACAAAAAATTGTTCTAAAGGCCAAGCCCTTACAAACGCACCCAAACCAAATTGAGTATTAGTTGATTTATAGGAATCATTAGTAATTAGTGAAGTATTGTGGTAGCTTGAGTAATATAAATTCATTGCAGCACCAATATCAATATGTTCATTATAGCTTTTTACTAATTCAGGATTCAGTCCTAATTGAAATGAGCCAGCACCACCCCCTAAAACGACTCCTCCACCAAAGTAGGTTGGGCTAGAGGTTAAATTAGTATTAGTATTTACTGTTGTTGTTTGGCTTATACCTAGCAAACAAATAAATATAAAAATGGTAAGAAAACTAATTTTATGGTGCATGATGTATGTTTAAATTATTGATTAAAATATCTTGCCAGGGTTTAAAATATTATTTGGGTCAAAGGTTTTTTTGATCCCCTTCATTAAATCAAGCGTAATAGGCTCAAACATAACAGGCATGTATGATTTTTGAATTAATCCAATACCATGTTCTCCACTAATGGTTCCCCCTAATGTTTTAACAAGTTGAAATAAGGCGGTTAATATGGATTTCATTTCATCACTTTCAAAACTTTTTTTAATAGTAGGGTGATTTATTCTTATGTGCAAATTGCCATCCCCTGCATGCCCATAACAAACTACTTTAAAACCATTTTTTGCTCCTAGCTCTTTTACTCCTTTTATCAATTTTGGTAACTCAGCCCTTGGAACAACAGTATCTTCTTCAATGGTAAAGCCCGCTTTAACGGCAGCTTCATTTGCCTTTCTTCTAATTTTCCAAAGTTCGTTTTTTTGTTGTGCATCATCTGCAAAATATAACTCACCCACTTCGAAATTGGAAAGCACTTCAGCAATTGATTCCATTTCACTCATTAACACCTCTAAATTATTACCATCTACCTCAATTATTAAATGTGCAGCTAAGTCGTTAGTTAAATTAACCGCACTGCTATCAAGCATTTTGCATGCTAATTTAATTGCGTCTATCTCCATTAATTCCATTGCGCTAGGGGTAATGCCTGCGCTGAATATCGCACTAACTGCTTCGCTTGCTTTTTCTAAACTATTAAAAGGAGCAAGCATTAATAAATCAAATTTAGGATGCGGAATAAGTTTTAAAACAATCTTAGTTACAATGCCTAAAGTGCCTTCACTACCAACAATTAGTTGTGTAATGTTATATCCAGTTGCATTTTTTAGCACATTAGATCCAGTCCAAATAATTTCGCCATTTGGTAATACCACTTCAAGGTTTAACACATAATCTTTAACCACTCCGTATTTAACGGCTTTAGGGCCACCCGAGTTTTCAGAAATATTTCCACCTATAAAACAACTTCCTTTACTAGCTGGGTCAGGGGGGTAAAACAAGCCCTTTGCTTTTACTTCATTTTGCAAAACTTCAGTGATAACACCGGGTTCGGTAGTTACTTGTAAATTTCTTTCATCGATTTCAAGGATATGATTAAATTTTTCCATTGAAATAACTAAGCCGCCTAAATGGGGAAGTGCTCCACCTGTAAGTCCAGTGCCAGCTCCTCTTGGCGTTACAGGAATTAAATTTTCGTTACAAATTTTTAACAAGGCACTAATTTGTTCTGTTGTATTGGGGGTGACAACTACTTCGGGTAAGTATATTAAATTTTCGGTCTCATCCTTACCATATTTTTCAATGCGCTCTTTATCGGTAAATATATTTGTTGTCCCTACAATAGCTTCAAACTGCGCTAATAAAGCTGCTGTAATTTTATTCATACCGTAATATTTAATTAATCAACGCTTAATAAAATGCAATGCCGATACTTTTAAAATAAACCGTAAAGCATACCATCTACTTTGCTAATGATTTCGCCAAAGTCTTCACCGTTCTCGCCAAATTTATTTTTATCACAATCAATCACTAATAAAGGACCTTCTTTATAACCGTCAATCCATTTATTGTAGTATTCGTTTAATTTTTTCAAGTAATCCAAACGAATATTTTCTTCATATTCTCTACCTCTTTTTTGAATTTGTGAAACCAAGGTAGGAACAGATGCTTTTAAATATATTAATAAATCTGGAGGTTGTACCATGCTTTTGATGGTACTGAAAAATCCAAAATAATTATCAAAATCACGTTTACTCATTAATCCCATTTCGTGTAAGTTGGGTGCGAATATGTTTGCATCCTCATAAATAGTGCGATCCTGTATAATGGTTTCTGTTCCTCTCTGAATATCTAAAATTTGATTTAAACGACCATGCAAAAAATAAATTTGCAAGTTAAAACTCCAACGAGGCATATCGTCGTAAAAGTCAGTTAAATATGGGTTATGATCCACATCTTCAAATTGTGGTATCCAGCGATAGTGCTTGCTTAACATTTCGGTTAAGGTAGTTTTACCCGCTCCAATATTTCCTGCGATTGCTACGTGTTTAGGTTTTTTTGTCGCTTTTGCCATAATTTTATAGGTGTAGTTAAATAAGTATTTTAATAATTAGTAGTTCATGCCAACTGCTTTTCGAACATTGGTTAAAGTGGCAGATGCGCTTGCTCTCGCTTTATCTGCTCCTTGATGAATTATTTTAAAAAGTAAGTCTTTATTGTTTTGTAAGTCAGCAGCTTTTGTACGAATAGGATTTATGAAATTAACCATGTCTTCGGCTAATTGCTTTTTCATATCGCCATATCTAATTATACAATTACCTTCAGTGCTATTGTTGAAATCATCATCAAATTTTTTCACTGTATCTGCTGTGCTTACTAAACTCATTAAAGTAAATAAGTTTTGTATATAGTCGGGCTTTATTGAATTAGGCACTAATGGACCTTGGTCGGTTTTTGCTTTCATCACTTTCTTGCGAATTAAATCATCCTCATCGGCCAAAAATAGTGTGGTCATTTGGTTTTCGCTTTTACTCATTTTGCCATTACCATCAAGCCCCATTATTTTCACCAACTCACTATTGTAGTTAAAGGCATAAGGTAGTGGGAAAGTTTCACCGTAACGATGGTTAAAGCGTTCTGCAAAATTGCGCGCCATTTCCAAATTTTGTTCTTGGTCTTTTCCAACGGGTACTTTAACGGCACGATGTATTAAAATATCTGCAGCTTGTAATACCGGGTAAGTCAATAAGCCTGCATTTACATTTTCTGGTTGCATGCGAACTTTGTCTTTGAAAGTGGTCGTTTTTTCCAACTCTCCTTTATAAGCCAACATATTTAAATACAAATACAATTCTGCAATTTCTGGAACATCACTTTGTACATATAAAGAAACCTTTTCAGGATCCAAACCGCAAGCGATATTTTCGGCAACCACACGAAGAACACTTTCTTGTAAAGTTTTAGTATCTGGGTGGGTAGTTAAGCTATGCCAGTTGGCAACAAAAAAGTAACAATTATACTCGTCTTGCATACGCACGTAATTGCGCATAGCACCAAAATAATTTCCTAAATGTAAGAAGCCGGTAGGGCGGATTCCACTCAATACAATTTCCTTTTCCATAGCTGTGCGAAGATAATGAAACAAGACCCCATTTTTTGCTATCTTTTTGGGATATTTGTAATGAATTCAAAAAAAATAGTTTGAGCCAAGCAACTCTTTTACAAAGCCCCATTGAATACCTGAAAGGCGTAGGCCCTTTGAGGGCTGATATGCTTAAAAAAGAGCTGAATTTGTACACTTTTGGCGATTTATTGCATCATTTCCCCAATCGACATATTGACAAGACCCAAGTAACCCCCTTGGGACAGGTGAGCCCTGATATGGACTTTGTTCAGGTTAGAGGAGTACTTCAAGGTATTGATATCATCGGCGAAAAGCGTTCCAAAAGGATGGTAAGCCAACTTAAGGATGCCACAGGGCAAATTGAATTGGCTTGGTTTCAGGGAATCAATTGGGTGCAAAAGAATATTGTGCCTGGACAAGCTTATTTGGTATTTGGGAGAGTCAGTTTTTTTAATGGCCGCGGACAAATTGTACATCCCGAAATTGAGCCCTATGCAGCGGAACAAACCTCCCAAAAAGCCTTGCTTGAGCCAGTGTATCCTTCTACTGAAAAATTAAAGTCGCGTGGCTTGAATGGCAAACAAATTGGTAAATTAACGCAGGGTTTGTTTTTACAAATTAGTGAAAGAGATTTGCCCGAAAATTTACCGGCGCATTTATTAAAAGGTAGGATGGGAAGATGGGAAGCTTATCGACAAATTCATTTTCCAAATTCTCCAGAACAATATAAAAAAGCCTTGTCTAGATTGGTTTTCGAAGAATTATTTATTGCACAAGTAAGATTGAATTTAATTAAAATTGATCGACATAAAAATAGTAATGGGCATCATTTTGAAAAAGTAGGAAACTATTTTAATACTTTTTATAATGAACATTTGCCTTTCCAATTAACTGGTGCACAAAAGAGAGTGATTAAAGAAATTAGGCAGGATACAGCGCGCGGATTTCAAATGAATCGTTTATTGCAAGGTGATGTTGGTAGTGGTAAAACCATGATAGCATTGCTTTCTATGTTAATTGCTGCAGACAATGGATATCAGAGTTGTATGATGGCGCCCACTGAAATTTTAGCTCAACAGCACTATGCCAGTTTAAGTGAATTGCTTAAAGAAATGCCATTAGAAGTTGCATTGTTGACAGGTAGTACAAAAACTGCAGAGCGTCGTAGAATATTACAAGGTTTATTGGATGATACCATTCATTTTGTGGTAGGCACGCATGCTATAATAGAAGAAGTGGTGCAGTTTAAAAATTTAGGATTAGCGGTTATTGATGAACAACACCGATTTGGAGTAGCTCAACGCGCACAGCTATGGAAAAAATCAAAAATACCTCCGCATGTATTGGTAATGACTGCGACACCAATTCCTAGAACACTTGCTATGACAGCATTTGGCGATCTTGATTATAGTGTGATGGATGAGTTGCCTCCGGGAAGGCAGCCAATTAAAACCGTACATCGATATGAAACTTCTCGTGCCAGTGTGATGGATTTTGTAAAGACAGAAATTACAAAAGGCAGACAAGCTTATTATGTATATCCTTTGATTGAAGAGAGCGAAAAAATGAGTTATGAAGATTTAATGCAAGGGTATGAGCAAGTAAAAAGTTTTTTCCCAGAACCTAAGTATAAGATAAGTATGGTGCATGGGAAACAAAAAAATTTAGAGAAAGAAACTAATATGCAAAGGTTTGTTTCGGGTGATACGCAAATATTGGTAGGAACAACAGTGATTGAAGTAGGGGTAAATGTACCCAATGCGAGTGTTATGGTTATTGAAAGTGCGGAGAAGTTTGGATTATCTCAATTGCATCAGTTGAGAGGTCGTGTGGGTAGAGGCTCTGAGCAGAGTTATTGTATATTATTAAGCAGTGTGAAGGCAAGCAGAGAAGCAAAAAATCGCTTAAAAATAATGTGTGACACCAATGATGGATTCGTAATTGCAGAAAAGGATTTGGAATTAAGGGGGCCTGGTGATATTGATGGCACTAGACAAAGTGGAGCACTTAATTTTAGACTTGCGAATATTATAAATGATCGACAAGCAATGGAAGAAGCAAAAAATGATGCTTATGCTATTTGCGCGCAAGATCCCACTTTAAGTAAACCTGAAAATTTACTTATTAGATCCTTTTTACAGGCACAAAAGACTAAAATTGGTTGGGGTAAAATTGCATAAAACACTTGTTTTTTTAAGTATCTTGCACGCAGGCTTCTCATTGAAGAAGTTTATCTCATTTTAATAAAAAAACTATTATGAAATATTTGCCATTAGATTCTAAAATTTTTATTCAAAATCGAACACGTTTTGTATCTAAAATGCAAAAAAATAGTATTGCTATTTTTTTGAGTAATGATGAGTTTCCGTCCAATGGAGATGCCTTACATGAATTCAAGCAAAATAGTGATTTGTTTTGGTTATCCGGTATTGAACAAGAAGGCACCATGGTAGTTTTATTTCCGGACAATCCAGACCCAAAATATAGAGAAGTTTTGGTGTTAGTACGTCCGCAAGAATTAAAAGAAATTTGGGATGGTAAAAGATTTAGGGCAAACGAAGCGACCGCAATTTCGGGTATGACTACGATTGTATGGGAGGATGTATTGGATGGCATGTTGCAACAATGGATTCATTTAGCAGATTCTATTTATTTAGATACAAATGAAAATGATCGTAAAAACAATTTAGTACGAACTGCTGAATATAGATTTATTGATGAAATGAAATCTCGATATCCATTACATCAATATCTACGCGCAGCCAAAATATTAAAAGAGCTTCGAGGTGTTAAAACAAAAGAAGAAGTGGTAGTGATTCAAAAAGCAATTGATATTACCGAAGTTGCATTTAGAAGGTTGTTGCAATTTATACAACCAGGTGTTTTTGAATACGAAATTGAAGCAGAAATTTACCATTCTTTTTTAAGTCAAAGAGCCACTGGTGTTGCTTATCATAGCATTTTAGCAAGTGGTGATAATGCGAGAACATTACACTACACTAGCAATAACAATCAGTGCAAGGATGGTGAATTAATATTAATGGATTTCGGCGCTGCATATGGTGGATACAATGCTGACTTAACAAGAACGATCCCTGTAAATGGTAAATTCACAAAGCGTCAAAAGGAAGTTTACAATGCTTGCTTGCATTTGCATGATTATGCAAAATCAATATTAAAGCCAGGTATAACTGTTTTAAAATATACGGATAAAGTAGGAGAGGAAGCAACAAAACAATTTTTAAAAATCGGCTTGTTGACTAAGTCGGATGTGAAAAATGAAGACAAAAATAATCCAGCTTATCGTAAATATTTGTACCATGGAATTTCACATCATTTAGGAATTGATGTACATGATTTAGGCACAAGAACTGCACCTATTCAATCGGGAATGGTGTTTACAGTGGAGCCTGGTATTTACATAAAGGAGGAAGCTATGGGGGTCCGAATTGAAAATAATGTATGGATCACTAAAACTGGCAATCAGGATTTATTTAAAAATATTCCGATAAAGGCAGATGAAATTGAATCTTTAATGCGTCGAAAAAAATAATCGTTGCTTAAAATTATTAAATGAAACAACAGATACCTAATTTTATTACGCTTCTCAATTTATTCTTTGGTTGCTTAGCAATCATGTCAGCATTTCAAGCAGGGGCATTTGTTTCTATTGATGAATCAGCTACTACCATCATACAAATTCCTGAACCTATATTTTATGCTAGTTTGTATATTGGTTTAGCAGGGTTGATGGACTTTTTTGATGGTTTTGTTGCACGGCTTTTAAAAGTTTCATCAGATATGGGTAAGCAATTGGATTCTTTGGCCGATGTAGTGAGTTTTGGTGTTGCTCCCGCATTTATTGTATTGCAATTTTTGAGATTAGCATTAGCAAAAGATGTAAATGCTTTGTCTGAAAATTCATTTGGACTTTTTGCTGCTTTTTTAATACCAATGGCTGGTGCTTATCGCTTAGCCAGATTCAATATTGATACAGAACAAACCACTTATTTTAAAGGGGTGCCAATTCCAATGATAGGCATATTAACAGCTGCTTTCCCATTAATATATTGGCAGGCACAGGCTTCTTTTTTTACAAAACTGATGCTAAGTCCATTATTCTGGTATTGCTACATTATCATCGTTTCTATATTGATGGTAATGAAAACCCCTATGTTGGCTTTAAAGGGGCTGGGTAAAAAGAAGCAACTTATACTACCATTGGTTTTGGTAGTGTTAGAAGTGTTGGTTACCTCAGTATTTTTTAAATGGTTAGCCATTCCGTTTGGCTTTATTGGCTATTGCTTAGTATCTTTGTTATATAAGAAAACAATCACTCAATAAGAATTTACATTATGCTATTTCAAGTTCAAATCAAAGTAATGCCTTTAAAAGATTTATTAGATCCTCAAGGCAAGGCAGTATTAGGTGGCTTACATAATTTAGGTATGAATGGTGTTCAAGATGTTAGAGTAGGTAAACACATTACTTTGCAAATTGAAGCAGTTGATGAGGCAGCAGCAAAAATAGTTGCCGAAGATGCTAGCAAAAAGTTACTTGCAAATGCTGTGATGGAATATTTTGAAATAGAGTTTGTATAAGCTTAGTTCCTCATCAACAGTTAACCTATGTTGTATTTAGTACCCACCCCAATTGGGAATTTGAAAGATTTCACCTATAGGGCTGTTGAGGTATTGCAGTTGGTGGACTTTATTTTATGTGAAGATACCCGTACTTCATCAAAGCTATTGCAACATTACAATATACACAAGCCACTTACGCCATATCATCAACATAATGAGCATAAGGTGGTAGATCATTTAGTTCAACAATTACAAACAGGTAAAAATATTGCCATTATAACGGATGCAGGAAGTCCCGGAATTTCAGATCCTGCATTTTTATTGGTGCGCGCATGTAAAGCAGCTGGGGTACAGGTTACAAGTTTACCTGGTGCTACGGCTTTTGTACCTGCATTAACCAACAGCGGGCTGCCTGCAAGCCGATTTACATTTGAAGGATTTATTCCTTTAAAAAAAGGGAAGAAAACATTAATGGAGTCTTTGGTGCACGAAGAGCGTAGCATGATTTTTTATGAAAGCCCTATGCGCTTAGTTAAAACACTAGAATTATTTGCAAGCTATTTTGGCGGTAATCGTAAGGCAGCAGTTAGTAGAGAGTTGACAAAAATGTTTGAAGAAAATGTTACAGATACCCTTGATAATTTAATAATACATTTTTCGTCAAAACAAGTAAAGGGTGAAATTGTAATTGTCGTTGCTGGTAAAGCATAAATTTAAAAAATTCATTGTATGAAAAATAAAGTATGTGGTTTATTGTCTTTATTGTTATTGTCTTTTTTGGCTGCTAATGCCCAAGTTGATCGTTGGCAACAACACATTAATTACAATATTAAAGCAGCATTAGATGTTAGTTCCAATATTGTAAAAGGTACCGAGGAAGTGGTATACGATAACAACTCAACCGACACCTTAAAAAAAGTATATTTTCATTTGTATTGGAATGCGTTTCAGCCTAATTCTTCGATGGATATAAGAAGTCGTGAATTAGGTAAAAATATGTTAACCAATCGTAGAGGAGAGCAGGTGCAAGATTGGGATGCGCGCGTAAAAGACCGTATTCAAAAATTAAGCCCAACTGAAATTGGTTATCAAAAAGTGAATCAAATTGTAATAGGTGGAAAGCAACAAAAATTAATTGAACACGAAACCATTTTGGAAGTTCAATTAACCGATCCAATTGCGCCAAAAACTTCGGTAAAATTGAATATCAATTTTGAAGCTCAAGTGCCTCAACAAATTCGTCGATCAGGAAGAGACAATGCCGAAGGAGTGAGGTATTCAATGAGTCAGTGGTATCCTAAAATGGTAGAATATGATTATCAAGGTTGGAATACCAACCCATATATTGCGCGTGAATTTTATGGTGTATGGGGTAACTATGATGTAACGCTTCAAGTAGACCAATCTTATATGATTGCTGCAACAGGTGTGTTACAAAATCCAAATGCAATTGCAAACACGCAAGGGTTAAAAACTTGGAACTTTAAAGGAAATAATATCCACGATTTTGTCTGGGCTGCGGATAATCATTTTAAACATTTATCAAAGCAGGTACGCCCTAATTTAACCTTACATGTTTATTATAAAGATAAATCACCAAGAGAAGATAGTGCATGGGCGAATGTTTTATGGGCTGCAGAGAAAATGTTGCCTTATATGGAAAAGAAATTCGGAGCTTATCCTTATCCTCAATATTCATTTATTCAAGGAGGTGATGGCGGAATGGAATATGCAATGGCTACTTTGTTGAAAGGGCCTGGCCTAGGTACCGTATTTCATGAGTGGATGCATAGTTGGTACCAACATATAATGGGAACAAATGAAAGTTTATTCCCTTGGATGGATGAAGGCTTTACAAGTTATGCTGAAGCAGCTGTTTCTAGTCAATATAATCAAGAATTTGCTGCATTTTCACCGCATATTAGTGATAAAGAAAAAGCACAAATAATTGCCGGTAACGAAAAATCAAAAACACAATTACCACTTGTTCAATATGGAAATTATATGGGCTATTTAGCTTTGGCAAAAAGCGGGTTAGAAGAGCCAATCAGCACTCACTCCGATCATTACAATACTAATTATGCTTATAGTAGTGCGGCATATAGTAAAGGGGGAACTTTTTTGGGATACTTAGGTTATATTGTAGGAGAACAAAAGCGAGATCAAATTTTAATCAACTATTACAACACTTGGAAATTTAAACATCCAAATGCAAATGATTTTATTCGAGTTGCAGAAAAAACAAGCGGATTACAATTAGAGTGGTTGAAAGAATATTGGGTAAATAGTACAAAGACAATTGATTACGGTTTAAACGATATTCAAGTTGGAAACAACACCGCAATAATTAGTATACAAAGAATTGGTAAAATGCCTGCGCCGTTGGAAGTACTAGTTACTTATAAAGACGGCACTGCTGAACTGCATTATATTCCATTAGATTTAATGTTAGGTAATAAAGAAGCAGAGGGAAGTGTAAATAGAATTGTGCATCCCGAGTGCAAGTGGGTACAGCCAACCTATACTTTTGAAACAACTAAGCCTTTGAGTGCTTTAAAATCTATCGAAATTGATCCTAGCTATCGTTTGCCAGATATTAATAGAAGCAATAATAAATTAGAGATCCCTAATTAAATTATAAGAACTACAGCAAAAGAAATAAAAAATGTGACCACTTATGGTCGCATTTTTTATTTCTTCACTTGTATAATAAATTTTTCTTTAAAATATTCTTCCTGAAAAATGTCATGTATCGACATCATTTTAGGACGCACACCGCTTTCAAATATTTCTTGATGTAAGTCGCCGCCTTTTAAACAAATGAGTCCATTGGGCTCATTTGGTTTCTTGTTAATTATAGGGCCTGCCCATCTCCATAAATCTTTTAAAGGGGCAACGGCACGACTAATGGCGTAGTCAAATTTTTTATTTTTTATGTCCTCTACGCGCGTATGTTTTGTGGTGATGTTTTTGATACCCACCATTTCACAAACAGCGTCCACTACTTTTAATTTTTTAGCAATACTATCTACTGCTAAAAATTGTACTTCAGGAAAAAATATGGCCATGGGTACACATGGGAATCCACCACCACAACCAATATCAATTACTTGCGTTCCTTTTCCCCATTCTGCAATGGCTGCAATACTTAATGAATGCAAAACATGATGTAAGTAAATATGATCAATATCTTTTCGAGATATCACATTAATTTGACTATTCCACTCTTTGTAAGCCGCTTCCAATCCAGCAAGTTGCTGAAGTTGAGCAGGCGTAAAGTCGTCAAAGTATTTAGTAATTAATTCCAATTTTTGTTCGGAGCTTTCCATACGCTAGGCAAAGTAAATAAATAATAAAATATAGACCAGAAATCAAATAGGATATACCAAGGCCAAAGATCTAACTCGTTTAATTTTTTCATGGTGCTTCTAAGTATGACTCCTTGAATGATGAAACGGGTACCCCATAGGCTTGCTAATAAAATGTATTCTTTTGAAATAATCAATGCAGCAATGAGCACTGGGTACACTAAAAATTGACTAATCGCATAAAGTGCTAACAATAAACTATGTTGTTTTTTATAGTATTTACTTGTAGTATAGTGTCTGTATTTTTGATTCATCCATTCAGTAAAGGTGGACTTAGGTTCGCTTAATGTGTGTGCGTCTTTTTCAATTACAATGGATGTATTTTTTTTGGTAGCCACTTGATTGATAAATAAATCATCATCTCCACTTGGCATTTGATTAATAGAAGAGAATCCTTTGTTTCTAATAAATACATTTTTTTTATAGGATAAATTTCTTCCAACACCCATATAAGGCAGGCCAGCTAATGCATAGGAGAAATATTGTAACGCAGTTTGAAAAGTTTCAAATCGAATTAATTTATTTAAGAATCCTGGTCTTTTTTTATATGCGCCATAACCTAAAACAATTTCTGTATTGTCGTTGTAGCCATCTTGCATTAATTGCATCCAATGCTCACTTGCAGGTACGCAGTCGGCATCGGTTAACAATAGGGTTTCATATTTTGCCGATTTAATACCAATTGATAATGGGAATTTTTTTCCATTAATCATTTTTGCTTCCTGAGTTAGGGCAACTACATTCAAGTTTTTGAATGATTTTTTGAATTCATCTAATAAATACTTTGATTCATCTTCGGAGTTATCATTCACTAAAACAATTTCGTGTGTAGTACTATATTGTTGTACTAAAACGCCAGGTAAATTATTCACCAAATTATGTGCTTCATCGCGCGCGCAAATCACTACCGAAATAGGATGTTCCATATGAACTGTCTTATTTGGTTTTTTATAAATGGCCAATCTAAGGAAAAAGAATAAATAGTAAAATAGTTGTATTGCTATGATGCACGCAAACGCGCCTATCAAAATAGGAGATACGGGTAGGTTAGTAATCATGGTACAAAAGTAATGATATTTGACCTTACCTTTGCGCCATGGCTGCATTAGCATTTGATTTACAATATAAGAGTACAACGGGGGCTTCCCGTGCAGGTACCATAACGACCGATCATGGGACTATTCAGACCCCAATTTTTATGCCAGTGGGCACCATTGGCTCAGTAAAGGCGGTTACTCAGCAACAATTAAAACAGGACATTAAAGCTCAAATTATTTTAGGGAATACCTATCATTTGTATTTGAGACCAGGTACTGAGGTATTGGAAGCTGCAGGAGGGCTACACAAATTTATGGGTTGGGATAGACCCATTTTAACAGATAGCGGAGGATATCAGGTTTTCTCATTGGCTAGTAATCGTAAAATCACACAAGAGGGGGCTTTATTTCAGTCACATATCGACGGAAGTAAACATTTATTTAGTCCCGAAAAAGTAATGGATATTCAACGCAGTATTGGAGCAGATATTATCATGGCTTTTGATGAATGTCCTCCTATTCCTGCTGAATATGAGTATGTGCGTAAGAGTATGGATCTTACGCATGCTTGGTTGGATAGATGTTTTAATCGTTTAGCAGAAACGCCTGATTTATATGGGCATACCCAAAATTTGTTTCCAATTGTACAAGGAGGGATGTATAAGGATTTAAGAAAAGCTTCTTGTGAATATATCAGTTCAAAAAATGCAGTAGGTAATGCAATTGGAGGATTAAGTGTTGGAGAAACTGAGCCAGAAATGTATGAGTTTACAGCACTATGTTGTGAAAATTTACCAGTGGATAAGCCTCGTTATTTAATGGGTGTTGGAACCCCTTGGAATATATTAGAAGCCATTGACTTAGGAGTTGATATGTTTGATTGCGTAATGCCAACGCGTAATGGTCGTAATGGAATGATTTTTACTTCCCAGGGAGTAATTAATATCAAGAATAAAAAATGGGAGAAAGACTTTTCGCCATTGGATCCAGGCATACCAAATGAATTAAGTCATTATTACACCAAAGCGTATATGCGCCATTTATTTCAGGCTGATGAAATATTGGGATTGCAATTGGCAAGCATTCAAAATTTATCCTTTTATCTTTGGTTAGTGGGCGAGGCAAGAAAGCATATCATTGCAGGGGATTATAGTAGTTGGAAAGTTGCAATGATTGAACAAGTTAAAACTAGATTGTAAATATTGTATTGAGTGAAAAAATTAGATTGGTACATATTAAAAAAGTTTTTGAAGGTTTTCTTCTTCTCCATTTTTCTATTTGCTGTAATTGCAATAGTCATAGATGTAAGCGAAAAAACAGATGACTTTGTGCGTTCTGGTTTATCCGCAACTGAAATTTTTACGCATTATTATATTGGATTTATTCCGCACATTATTGCTTTGCTATTTCCACTTTTCGTGTTTATTGCAGTAATATTTTTCACATCTAAAATGGCTGGACAAACTGAGATTGTTGCCATATTAGCAAGCGGTACCTCTTATAACAGATGGCTAAGGCCCTATTGGATTGGTGGGGTTTTATTAGGATTACTTTTATGGGTTTCTAATCAATGGATTGTTCCAAAGGCCAATAATATTAGGGGTAGCTTTGAAGCTGCTTATGTTGACGCTCATTCTAGTTATAATGCATTGCTTACTTCTTCAACAGACATCTATTTTAGAATTGACTCCTTCACTTATGCGGGTATTTATAATTATGATACTGCAAATAATAGAGGAAACGGTTTTTTTGCATACAAAGTAGATAATGGTAAAGTGGTTTATAATTTGAGAGCTGAAAACATTATTTGGGATACTGCGACCAAAAATTGGCGCTTAATGGAAGTGATTGAAAGAAAGGTATTAGAGGATAAAGAAATAATGACTTCCACCACTGAATTACGAAAAAATTATCCATTTAAACCCGTGGATATTGAAAAGGATAAATACCAGAAAAATAAGTTGACCACACCTCAGTTAATTAAGCAAATAAAATTAGAAGAATTAAGAGGCGCCGAGGGCGTTAACGAGCTCAAAATTGAAAGATACCGAAGGGATGCCTCCCCATTTACAGTATTGTTATTAACCCTTATTGGGGGTATTATTGCAGGTAAAAAAGTGAGGGGCGGAAGTGGATCCCACCTGGCATTAGGTTTTATTATTGCTGCTGTTTTTATCATAACCGATCAATTTTCCACTATCTTTTCAACTAAGGGCAACTTGCCCCCTTTATTGGCAGCTTGGATACCCAATATGATTTTTATATGGGTGGTATATTATTTATATAGAAAAGCGCCTAAGTAAGCCGTTTTTTTAATTAACTTTACGTGCAATTTTAAAGGCATCAATCACAAACTATTGGGTATTATGGAAGCAATCAAGGATTTATTCAGTGTAAAAGCTACTGCGGCGGCTGCTGAGATTAAAGAAATTATTAAAACGAGTGGAGATAAAAAAATTGGCGAAGTGACGCTTGCTCAAGCATACCAAGGGATGAGAGGTATTACTGGGTTAGTTACTGAAACTAGTTTATTAGATGCACAAGAGGGGATTCGTTTTCGCGGATTCTCAATTCCTGAGTTACAAGATAAATTACCAAAAGCACCAAGCGGTGACGAGCCATTACCTGAGGGTTTATTTTATTTAATGATGGTTGGAGAAATTCCAACTGAAGAAGATGTAAAGCAAATTACCAATAACTGGCAAAGAAGAAGTCATGTACCATCTCATGTATTCGATGTAATTGACGCTTTCCCTATAAACAGTCACCCAATGACAATGTATGTTGCTGCGGTAATGGCATTGCAAACTGAAAGTAAATTTTCGGCTGAGTATGCAAAGGGAATGAATAAGAAAGATTATTGGCAATATACTTATGATGATTCAATGGATTTAATTGCACGTCTTCCAAGAATCGCAGCTTACATTTACAGAAGAAAATATAAAAATAACGAACACATTCATCCAAACGGTTTATTAGATTGGGCAGGTAATCTTGCTTACATGATGGGATTTGAAGATGAGAGCACAAAAGAATTAATGCGTTTATACATGACTATTCATGCCGACCATGAAGGAGGTAATGTATCAGCACATACAACTCACTTAGTTGGTTCTGCATTAAGTGATCCTTATTTAAGTTACGCTGCAGGTATGAATGGTTTAGCAGGTCCTTTACATGGATTGGCAAATCAAGAAGTTATCAAATGGATTTTTGAAATGCAAGAAGCAATTGGTTCTGATAGTCCAACTAAAGAGCAAATTGTAGACTATGTTCAAAAAACATTGGCTTCAGGAAAAGTAGTTCCAGGTTATGGTCACGCAGTATTAAGAAAAACTGATCCTCGTTTCACTGCACAAATGGCATTTGGTAAAAAACATTTACCTGATGATAAATTAGTAAACACGGTTTGGAATATTTATGAAACTGTACCTCCAATTTTAGAGTCATTAGGAAAAGTAAAAAATCCTTGGCCTAATGTGGATGCCCACAGTGGTGCATTATTAGTTCACTATGGTATTGTTGAATATGAATTTTACACTGTATTATTCGCGGTAAGTCGTGCATTAGGGGTATTAGCAAGCTTAACATGGGATAGAGCTTTAGGCTTCCCATTAGAGCGTCCAAAATCAGTAACCACCGAAGCGGTTAAGTTATGGTTGGATGGTAAAGGAGATATTTAGTAGTAACTACTTTTTAATATTTAAAAGCACCGCATAATTGCGGTGCTTTTTTTATGTCTAAAATGTTAAGTGAATATATTATAATATTTGTTAATTTTAAGTATGATGCCAAAGCTCAGAAATAGCGC
Organism: Chitinophagaceae bacterium; assembly: GCA_947375185.1. Taxonomy (GTDB): domain Bacteria; phylum Bacteroidota; class Bacteroidia; order Chitinophagales; family Chitinophagaceae; genus Sediminibacterium. Next base: position 516 of record CANCEU010000031.1, on the reverse strand, counting down.
AATATTAATCATGATACTTTCATTGAGTTCATGTACCAAAGATTTACTTGGAATTGAAAAAGCAACTACCCAATCGGGCACTTCAGGATCATATAAAACTCCAGTGGTTACTTTTACAATTGATTCCGCATTAAATCAAACTGGTACCCGATCATTACTTCTTGATAATAATGGTATTTATCATATGCCTTTGAATGCTTATTCAAATCAAACTTTTTCAAGAATTACTGGTCGAATTTTAGTAGATGGAATTCCCAATCCAATCCCTTCGCCGGTTGGCCTTAATTTAAATTGGGAGTCAGATCACTACTGGTTAATAAAGCCAGGAGAAAATGTTGCTACTATTTATAAAACTTATTTTAATGCTTTTGCAGGCAAGTTGATTACTGTTAATTTAGGAGTGTTAAAATCAAATGTTTCTAGCTTGGTGCCAACAATAAACAAAACTTCAATAGCTGATTCTAAAACAGGTGAAATAAATACTATTTTTGGGCCAGTATATGAAATGAAAGGGGA
>CANCEU010000030.1 GCA_947375185.1 Chitinophagaceae bacterium | reverse complement strand
ACATGTAAAAAATCGCCTTTATAATCTTTAGGAACATCGAAACTTCCTTTTGCCGAAGACTGAAATAAGGGTGCTACGGTTTCTTTCAAAAAAGCCCCATTATTATCATACCATACGACGTATACATTTTTACTAAGGTTGCTCCACTCTAAACCATTAAGCAGGTATAGCTTATAATAAAGTGCTTCACCAACATTATAAATGGTTCTATCAAACTGAATATGAATTTTTTCATGAGGATATTGTTCTTCATAAATATTCATTACAGAATCAATTACCTGTGCCTCTCCTTTTTCAAAAAAGACTACTAGTAATAAGCAAAATAAAATTTTGTATAAAAATGTTTTCATGGCGGAAGTATATACCCTTTTTAGGAAGACTAAAATTAAGCTTTGTTTTTCCAAAAACGAATTAGTTGTATATTCATATCCTAAATTGTCAAAACAAAATAACATGACTAAAAAATTAATCATGCCGGTGGCTTTGTTTTTGTGTTCAGTCATTTATGCGCAAGAAAAACCAGTGGCATTTAAAGGGGCGCTTATCTATCCAATAAATGGTGCACCCATTCAAAACGGAACATTCATTGTACAAAATGGTAAAATTGTAGCCGTAGGAGATGCTTCCTTAAAAATTCCTGCTGATGCAACCATTTCGGATGCAAAAGGAAAAGTAATTATGCCGGGTATTGTGGATACTCATTCTCACTTAGGGGGTCCGGAGGGTGGAGACAACAGTGCTGCATTAAATCCGGACACTAGAGCATTTGATGCCATTAATCCAACAAGCGATGGATTTAAAAAAGCACTATCTGGCGGTTTAACAACCTTAAATATTATGCCGGGTAGCGGTCATTTAATGAGTGGTCAAACGGTATATGCAAAGATGCGTGAAGCTAAAGTAATGGAGGATCTTATTATTGTCAATGAAAAGGGCGTGTATGGAGGTATGAAAATGGCTAATGGCACCAACCCAATGCGCGGCACCAATGGCTTCCCAGGTACAAGGGCCAAAAGTGCAGCCATGGATCGCGAGCTATTTGTAAAAGCACAAGAGTATAAAACCAAAATTGATAAAGCAATTAAAGATTCTACAAAACTTCCGGAAAGAGATCTTCGTTTAGAGCCTCTAGTGGAGGTATTGCAGGGTAAGCGTGTTGTGCATTTTCATACGCATAAGGAAAATGATATTTTGACAGCCATTAGAATTATCAAAGAGTTTGGTATTAGAGCGGTATTACATCATGTAAGTGAAGGTTGGAAAGTGCCTGAAGAAATTGCAAAAGCAGGGGTTCCATGTTCAATTATCGTAATTGAATCACCAGGTGGAAAATTGGAAACAATCGATTATTCAACAACCAATGGTGCTGCACTATCAAATGCTGGGGTATTAACCGGATTTCATACGGATGATGGTGTAACTGATTCTCGTTTTTTAATTCGTGCAGCTGCTATGTCTGTAAAAGCAGGTATGAGCAAAGAAAAAGCATTAGAGGCGTTAACTATTAATGGCGCTAAGATGCTTGATTTATCATCTCGTATTGGTTCCTTAGAAAAAGGGAAAGATGCAGATTTTATTATTTTATCTGGGGATCCATTTAGCGTTTATACAAAAGTAGAACAAACATGGGTGGAAGGTAAAAAACGCTATGATATTAAAAATCCTGAAGACAAGGCATTTTTAGTGGGTGGATATAAAGTGTATTCAAGTGATAGAGCAGAGTACATGAATCATGATGATGAAATCAGCAATCAATAAAATAAGTAAAAAAATAAAATGAAAAATTTATATAAAATAATTGGCTGCTTGTTATTGTTGCCCTTTGTTGCACAAGCACAAAAAGCAATTAAAGCAGAAACAATTTACACCGTTAGTGGTGAGCCTATTAAAAATGGCGTGATCCTCATTAAAGATGGTAAGATTGAAAAAGTGGGAACAGCTACTTCGGTTTCTATTCCTAAAAATTATGAAGTTGTAAATGCAAAGGTGGTCACGCCGGGACTTGTAGATGCAAGAAGCGTAGTTGGTTTATCTGGCTACTTAAATATTCCTACCGATCAGGATCAATTAGAAAAGTCGTCACCAATTCAACCAGAACTAAGGGCTATTGATGCGTATAATACTGAAGAAAAATTGGTTGCATTTGTTAGAGAAAATGGAGTAACAACGATGCATACGGGTCATGGAATTGGTGCATTAGTTAGTGGTCAAACGATGATTGTTAAAACCAAGCCAGGAAAAATTGATGACGTAACAATGGTGCCAATGGAAATGTTGGCAATGACGATTGGCACTGCAGTACAAGGAAATTTTACCAGCCCAGGAACCAAGGCAAAGCAAATTGCAATGATAAGAGCGGAGTTAATCAAGGCTCAAAATTATATGCAAAAACAAAATGATAAAGATTCATCAAAGCGTCCAGCAACTGATTTAAAGTACGAAGCCTTAAGTAAATTACTAAAAGGTGAAGTGAAGGCGTTAGTGACAGTGAACTCTATGAATGATATCATGAACGCAATTAGACTAGCGAAAGAATTTAAATTTAAGTTAGTTATTGATGGTGCCGCAGAAGCCTACAGAATGATTGATGAAATTAAAGCAAACAATGTTGAAGTAATATTACATGCAACCATGGCGCGCAATGGTAGTGATATGGTGAATATGACAAGAGAAAGTGCAGGCATTTTGAATGCTGCCGGAATAGCTGTAAGTATTGAAACTGGCTTTGAAGGATATGTGCCGAAAACCCATGTTTTATTGTATGAAGCTGCACTTGCGGTAACTTATGGTATGCCCTATGAAGCAGCTTTAAAAGCAGTTACTTTAAATCCTGCAAAATTATTGGGTATCGATAAAAAAGTAGGTAGTATTGAAAAAGGAAAAGATGCCGACATGGTATTATTTGATGGCGATCCTTTCGAATACCTAACTAAAATTTCTGGTGTTATGATTGATGGTCAATGGATGAGTAAATAAGATTTTTGCAAAAAAATCTCTTTATAAAAAAGGGGCGACAATTTTGTCGCCCCTTTTTTATATGAAATATTTACAAGAATATTTTAACTTCATTCTGTTTATCAAAATACTTATGAAAAAATTAGTTGTTTTATTTTATTTATTTTTGTCTTGTCAATTATTTGGTCAAAAAATTGACAAGGTTGTAGAAAAGCAAATTTATCGGTCTTATTTTTCTTATACATTAAAATCACCATTATATGTTGTATATGATTTATATAATGGAGGCGGTTCGTTTTCTAGAAAAAATCTTAGATTTTTAGAAGAAGAGGGAACTGCCAAAAACAAAGACTATGCTAAATCTGGTTATGACAAAGGACATTTGGTCAATGCAGAAGACTTTGCTTATGATCCGGAGCTTGAAAAAAAAACATTTAGCTTATATAATGTTTTTGCACAACATCCTAAATTAAATAGAGGGTCCTGGAAAACTTGGGAAATAATCATTAGAAATGAAAGTAAAAAATGGCCATTAAAAATATATGTGGGTGCAATTTATGGCCAACGTAAAATAAAGGGTAAAATAACAATTCCAGAGTATTGCTGGAAAGTTGTTATAAATAAAAAAACTGGATTAGTAATGCATTCATTAATTTTTAAAAATGATGAAACCGAAGCAACATCAAGAATTACGTTGCAAGAGCTTAAAAGTAAACTTAATTATCCTATTGATTTTTTAAAATAACACATCTCACCCCGGTCAAAAAAGCTTCATTAATTACAGCTACTGCCGTCTGAATAGTGAATTTTATTAATAACGACAATAACCTTTGATGCTCCCTTTACTCTTGGAGATCTTGCAAGTGATTTAGAAAACCCAGCTGCGATAGGATCAATGATGTTTGTTGAATTAAAAGAAGATTCATCAGACTCAATTAATTTTTTATCATTATTGAAATAATATGCTTTCCAATAAATTCCATCAACTGTTTTTTTGGAATTATTCTTGAATTGTACTGTATAGCCAACCAAATAACCCAATGCTGTTAATTTTGATACATCATTTACTTCAACTCCACATAATTTGTTGTTTTGTTGAGCAAATAATGAGCTTGAGTATGTAATCAAAAGAAGAATAAAAATAGCTTTTTTCATATTAATATTATTTATTGTTCCAAATAAACGGATTCTCAATTATATACGTCTTTCTATTATATAAACAAATATATATTAATTTTAAATTAAATAAAGTGTTTTAGTCATATATTCTTTATATTTAAATAAAATTAATATAATATGACTGTCAAAATGATCGCACTTATTGTATTGGGTTTAATTGTACTCATTTTGTTATTTAGAAAACTATTTAAACTACTGGTGTTACTAATTTTCATTTGTTTATTGTACATGGGTTATAAATATTTTGTCAGAAGTAATTCTAAAACGGCGTTTATAGAATTATATAAAGAGTTTAATGACCCCAATTAAATATAATAATATTTACCCCTTCTTGTTTTTTAATTCTTAACACTCAACTCATGAAATATTTATTTTGTTGTCTTTTAGTATTGACTAGCTTTTCTTGTAAGAATAAACCAAGTAAAAAAAATAAAAACAAAACCGATACAAATAATATCGAAGAGTCTAATAATAAAAAAAATAGGCCGAGTAATAATGATAGCGCGCGCGTAATTAAGATTGATGCAATAGAAAAATTTGCATATAAAATATCTCATAGTGTTAATACATCTACAAGTGAGTATTATCCAGTTATATCTAAAGATGGAAATACTTTATTTTTTACTGGGATGGATAGATCTGGCTTTTTTGATTATAAAATAGATTTTACAAAAACAAAAAATAATGGGGGCGAAGATATTTTTATTTCTAAAAAAGTTAATGGTACTTGGGAAGATGCGAGAGATCTAAAGCAGCTAAACACTAATGCTCATGAGGCTGTTACGGGAGTATTGCCTAATGGAGATCTTTTGATTACTGGGAATTACCCTGAAAATATGGGCCCAAGAAATACTAATAATGGGTCTGCAACAACAGACATTTTTTTAGCTAAAAAGGGAAATAATTTTTCTTTCTTTCATTTTGATGAACCAGTCAATTCAATTTTTTGTGAAAGTGATGCATTTATGACTGACGATATGAATACAATGTTATTCGTTTCTGATAGACCTGGTCACATTGGTGATTATCATAAAAAAGGCTGGCTGTGGAATGAATCTTATTGGGGTAATACAGATGTTTATGTAACATTTAAAAATGGAGACTCTTGGACTAATCCCAAAAATCTGGGAAATGTAATAAATACAAAATTTACCGAGAGGACTCCTTGGTTAAGTAATGATGGTTTGACATTGTTCCTGAGTTCGAACGGTTATAATGAAAGCAAAAAGGACCTAGACATTTATTATTTTAAAAGAACTTCAATTAATGATTGGGATCATTGGGATGGGCCATATGAAATTAAATCATTGAATACGAACGGGGATGAGTTCGGCTATAAACAAGATAAAGAGGGCAATGGGTATTTTGCAAGGTCTACGAAATTAGATTTTGTTCCAACAAAACGAGGTAGAGATGGAACTGGTTTCGTATTTGAAAATAATTTTAGATCAGGATACACAGTTTTAGGTCAACAAAGTGGGTCGTTTAAAAATGATGAACAAACCGATATTTTTTTCGTAAATCAGTCAAGTTCGGCTATTACGCTTCCGGACTTATTATTTTCAGTTGATTCTTATCAAATTGCAGCCAACAAATCAAAAATACAGAGCAATTTAGTAGATTTTATTAAAATAAATAATCCTAAATCATTGATAATCAATGGATATACTGATAGCGATGGAAATGATGCACATAATTTAGAATTATCAAAGAACAGGGCAAATGCAATTAAAGAACTTTTGGTAGCTGGAGGTATTAGTATGCCTATTGAAATTAATGGATTTGGAAAACAAAGTCCAATTGCTCCTAATACAAGCAAAGAAAGTAAGTCAAAGAATAGACGTGTGGAAATTATTTTAAAAATGTAAAATTAAATAATAATAAAAACAAATATTTAATGATTAATATATTGAATATCAATCATTTGTATTTAATTTATATACATATTTAAATGAATTTATAATTAACTCTAAATTATATTTTTAAATACAAGTTTAATTTTATATTTTTATTTTCCCCCATAGAACATAATCATATTATAACCAACACATTATAAATTAAATTGTAATGAAAAAATTATTTACTGTTTTTTTATTAATTGTCTTATGCGGATTTTGGTCATGCACGGGAATGTCTAGTAAACGGAACATAAGTAACCTTGAATCAATAGTTACTAAATCGGAAAATAACTACAAATCATATTCGGATAAAGACTGGGAAAAAAGTGATAAAAATTTTGAAAGTGTTTCAACTAAAATTTTATCTAATAAATCAGATTATTCCCAAGAGCAGCTTGAAAAGGTTAATACTCTAATTGGAAAATATCAAGGCCTAAAAGTGAAGGCGGGATTAAATGTTTTCAAAGATGCGTTGCAGGGTTTGGGTAAACAAATTGAAGGTGCTGTAAAAACGATAACAGACAGCACTAAATAACAATCATAAAACCATAAAAATTAAAATTCCACTTTTATGTTTAAACTATCAATTACAAAGATTTATCTATTCGTGCTTATTGCTGTGATCGCAGGATGTTGTAAAACAAAGGGTTTTAATCCCCTTAACGAGGTTGATAAATATGTAGAAGATTATTATGATAATTCTTTAGGTCAATCAGCAGCGCAAAAAGAGGGTAATCCTGCTGTCTATGTTGATTTTTCAGATGGTATAATTCAAGCGTACACATCTAATCCAGAAAATAAAACAACTATTGATGTATTAACACAAAAGTTGGCTGGTAAAAATGATTGGTTTGGGATGGGTAAAAGTTATAATGGTATTGGCAAATTAACATTTAAGGATGACAGAGATTTATACAATCAAGTAGTTACTCCAACTAACTATACTGATATTATGGCACCAATTGAACAAGCAATTCAAAAAATTGTAACAAGTCATAATGATGCTATGTTAATTACTGATTTTGAGGAGTACACTCCAGACGGTAAAGAGCAAACATTTGCTTATGCAAAAAAATACTTTATACAATGGTTACAACAAGGAAATAGCATTACTTTTTTCTACAATAAATTCCATGAAGTAAATAATAAAAGCAAAATAGCAACAGATAAAAATTTATATTTTGCAGTATTTAATTATGGAAAAAAATCAAAAGATGGTCTTTCCCAGCAATTTATCGAAGCTTTAACAGGAAGAGGTGTTAACTATAAAATTTTCGATTTAAATACAAACCCTTTTGCAATTACAAATGATTATGGTGGAGTAGACAAAACAGGATTGGCATCAAGACTTGAAGGTTATGCTAAAACAAATATTAATGGATTATTAAAAAAACCTGAAAAACCATACGAATTTATTGGAATTAAAAAACCTTGGGATAGGTCTTTTGATAAAGATAATGTTCAAAAAATTATTAAAGAAAATAGCGGTGTTTTTTTAAACAAACTATATCTAAACGCAGATCCAACTAAACAATCTTGCTATATTTTAAATAAAGTAAAAGTCAACGTAGTTGATGTTACAGATGATTTTAAAAAATATGCAGAATTTAAGGAGGCATGTGAAAATCATAAGCCAAAATTAATCAAGGATGAAGGCAAAAATGATGTTTGGGATAAAAATTCTACAGAAGACAAATTAACCACCGCGTATTTTGTTCCTAAAACGAAAGACTTAAATAAAGAGAAGATTTACAAGTATAATAATGACGCTCCAAAATTGGATGAAGTATTTGATTATGACTCAAAAATATTTGGTGATCATTTGAAAAACTCTCCTAGTAAAATTGAATTAAAAACAATTTTACATAAAAATTACAACTTATCTAAACTTAAAGATCACGAGAATGCATTAATAAGGATTGATTATGTTCTAGATGAACCAACAGCAAATATTACAAATCCTCAATTAAATGATTTTAGCTGGAAATCTGGAATTAATCAATCAACTACAAATAATTCATTATACGAGTCAGTAAGAAATACAATTCAGGAATTTAAACCTAATGATATTTTATATTCATATTACATCAAATTAAACAATCCCAAATAAGAAATTTATAATAACAATTTAAAAACTAAAAATATGACTACTTACATTTTCTCAGTAATTTTTGCAGCAATAATGATATTAATCGCTGCCCTTATTTCAAGTGCAATAAAATATGAAGGAGGTGCGCATCCCAGAGATCCCAAAAAAAGAAAAATGTGGTTTTGGTTTTTTGCAATTCTAAATCCACTATTTTACTTTTTAATTAGTTTATTGGTTTTAGCTCCATCTGATCAATCAGAACATGATGATTTTATGGCTGCACTCCCTATTGCAACTATTATTGGGTTTGTATTTTATATCGTATTAGGATTTGTGTTGAGTAAAGCATTTAAAAATGGTAAAATTGGAAACTGGTTTTAATTAATAAATTAACGACTAATTATGGCTCAAGATAAACTTTTTGTAATTGCAATTGGTGGTACCGGGATGCGATGTTTAGAATCATTTGTTCACCTAAGTGCAATAGGAATGTTTGATAATCAAGAAATAGAAGTAATGACTCTTGATACAGATCAAACAAATGGTAACAAAGCAAAAGTAGAACAACTTGTTTCTTTATATAATAGAATAAAGTCAAGTGGAAATTCAAATGGGGGTAATCCAAATGCAAATACATTTTTCTCTGCTAAACTAAATTTGTATAGATTTTATACAGACTATTCTGGAACAGGACGTGAAAATTTTAGGAACCTATCCCATTTGGCACAAGGTTCTCCCGAGCAACAACATGCCAATAAACTAATCTCAAACTTATTCTTGGAAAAAGATAGTGTACAGGAGTTTAATTTAGCTCATGGATACAGGGCGCAAACACATCTTGGTTCTCATTTAATGTACCATGGTATTGTTGAGGCAGCTAGATCGCTAGTGGAAGGAAAAAATGTAAAAGCCCAAGAGAAAGAGCTAGATGAATTTTTAGGTAAACTATCAAAAGCTGGAGATCAAGCTAGAGTATTTATTTTTGGATCAGTTTTTGGTGGCACAGGGGCTTCTTCAATTCCAGTTATTCCAAAAGCATTTCAAGATTTTATAAAAATTAGATCACAGGGAAAATCAAATATTGATTTCACAAAAACAAAGTTTGGCTCTACATTATTAACTGAATATTTTTCATTTAAAAAGCCAGATGCGAAACAAATGTCAACAAAGGACGATAGTATTATTGCAGATTCTTCCTTTTTCCCCTTAAATAGCCAGGCTGCTTTACAATTTTATCAGAACGACCCTACTGTGCAACAATGTTATAAAACTTTGTATCATATTGGATGGCCAATTGAGAGTAAGCCGTTAGATAAAGAAAAAAAAGACGATAAAACAATTACAGGTGGGGCAAATCAAAAAAATCCATGCCACATAACCGAGTTGTTGTGTGCCTGTGCGGCTTATGATTTTTTCACAAAGACTACAGGTTTTGATGTTCCTAAAGCGGAGTATTTATACAAAGCAGTTGAATTTAAAGACAACACATTTAATTTCAACTTTAATGATTTTGTGGGTAGTGAAAACAAAGCGGGTGAAACTTTTGCAAATAGACTAGGTGCCTTTTTCTCACTAGCGCATATAGTTTTATCAATTAATAGTGCAGCATTCAGCGCTGATGCAGAGGCCGGTATGAAAGCGTTTATTACAAGATTAGAAAAGCAAAAAATTCCACAATACTCAACTATTTCAAATGAGGAGTGTTTGGAAATCAATGACTATTTAAAAATGTTTGCATATACTTTTGATGGTGAAAGATTTGCGCCAGGTTGGTTATACCAAGTTAGATCTACAATTAGCCCAGGAGCGTTTATGTTTGACAACAAATCGTTTACCGAAATCCCTAAAGAGCTCAAAGATTTGGATGTTGGTTCATTGTTCAATGATGCAAAAAATCATTGGCCAAAAGGGGGGCTGCTTTCTGATCGCTTTTCTAAATTTATTGACACCTTATTAGAGGTTAAGTACGATAACACTCAAAATGTTACAACAACTAAAGAACAATTCTTGGCTCATATTTATAATGCAATTACAAAATCTCAAGGATTTTTAAGTTAATTAAAAGTTTTACACTATGTCTGAAAAAACAATAAAAGCATTAGCCATTAAGGTTAAGTCAAAATCCGAACCTCCTGGAGTAGAATATAAGTGGGATAAAATACCTCAAATTGAAGTTTTTACTAAGGATATTGTTATTCCTGAAATTGCTGCAGATAAAGATGGTACTTCAAAAGTGAATATTGGAACAATTGTTTCTGGTATGCCAACTGTTTTCGCGCGCGCGAATTTATTTAAGGGAGCAATTGACAATGTCACAGATAAAGCTGCTGAAGCATCTGGATTAATGCTTTTTTATAAAAGCCTATTAAATGAGTGGAGAGGTTTGATTGCATGCTTAGCATTAAATTATAAAGATTTAAATGTAGAGAGAATTTACTTACAATATTCAGATGGAAAAGATTTGATGACAACAGAGAATGTGTATGAACCGATTGGGGCTTTTGGTAATGTGTTGTTTGAAAGAAAACCCTTGTGGTGTGATCAAGGATTGTCAAGTAACTCTGAAAAAATTCCCTTTATAGATGTTATCAGCTACAAAAATGAAGTAGTTGGTGGAACCTCTCCAGACAGTTTACTTTTTACTTCAGTATCTTATGAAATAAATGAAAAATTACCTTTTGTAAATATAGGTAATGGTAAATTTATTGATCCTTTAAAATCTGAACTACAACCATTAGAATTAAACATTTTATATGGTTATGTAAAATTGATAATAAAAAATCTAGACAAATTCAGAAAAAATTTTGATAATGTTGAGGACTTTTTAAGACCTAATTATTCAAACATTAATGGCAATTTGCAGGATTGGTTAAAGGAAATGGACGAATATGCCGTTTCAAAAAATTGGCCAAAAATTAACGAACAACCACCCGAACTTACTTCCTTCAAATATCCTTTTGGAATTTTATTTAATAATTCTACAGAACTTTTTGGATCAGAGGGAACAATTTCAACGGACGCATCATTAAGTGGTGGCATTCCGTTTGATCCCAAAAATTTATTATTACCAGAAACGACTGAAATTGCACAAATTCGTTTTGGACCAGATGCTGAAAAAAATCCTAATTTTTTAGTTGATCGGCCATTAATGTTGCTGAAAGCGGAGACAAAAGATATGTCAAATACATATGCCTACTTTACATTGCCCTTAACTCCATTAGCGTTAAATATTTTTGGGGCTACCTTAAATGTATTGGTGGGAATGGATCAGAATTCAGCAATAAAATCGCGTTTATCTGCAATTTATGATCCAAATGATTCGGATGGTGAAAAGTTAATTGTTAAATTGAACCTAGTTACTCAAGATGGTAATAATAAAACCATTGATATTAAATATAATGTAGGAAGAGAAATTAAAGGACAAGACATTTTATTGTGGCCAAACTTTATTTCAAAGCAGTGGAATAGGTACTTTATGTATTCTGAAATTCCTCATAATGATACAGGTTTTCAAGCAACTCCTTTTATTGGTGACACCAACGAAAGTTATTTTAGAATTGTTATGAACGACGAAGGAGTTCCAATGTATTTATCTGAAAATGGTAAAATAAATAAACTACCAGAACAGTATAAGGCAAAAATACTTATTGGTTCAAGTATTGCAGTCGCAGATAATAGATATAAATATGAAATTTATGAAAGCAACCAACCTTTTAAGGGATTGAAGTTTTCATATGCCAACAAGGATTGTGGATTTGCTATAATTCGTTATGACAAATTAGGCACTCAAAATGGTTTACCTAAGGATAAATTATCGGATCCAATAAAAGAATTATCTCCTGCCTTTTTAGGAGCCGATTTTGGAAGCACTAATACCTCAATTGCATATTGGTCTGATACTAAACAGCAAGTTTGCGATAAAATTGTATTAAAAAATCGCAGAATTTCATTACTGTCATCAGATTTAAAAAATAATGACGAGCGTTCAGCAGTGGAGGATGAAATTTTCTTTTTCCAAAATGATGAAATTACTACTAATTCAATTAAATCAGTTCTTGCTATACATGATCCCAAAAGAATTGTGAATGATTCAAATTCAGAATTAGATTCTTTAACCGCAAAAGAAATTATTGGAGGTTTTCCTTGTTTTGAAAAGAATATCCCAATTGAAACTGCAAAAGACAATCGATACATTTTGAATTTTAATCGTGTAGGAATAGCAGAATTGGTTTATAATATGAAGTGGTCAAAACAGCGTAGCGATAAGAGTAATAAAACAGCCTACTTGGGTTCTTTATTACTGCATATTTATGCGCAACTTTTTGAAGAAGATCATGAACCTGTAACATTAAAATGGTCTTACCCCTCTTCAATGGGTAAAAGTTTATTAAGTGAATATTTTGAAATTTGGAAATCAGTAAGCAGCATTTCTCCAATTAATAATGGAAAAAATTTAGAAGTATATAGCCCTTCGGACTTATCTGATTTGGGTGATACCTCTGCTCCTCCAAGTTGGGGCGCCTCTGATAGCTCAGCAAGTGCAGGTTGGGGTGCAACAGATGCGAATGCAAGTAATACTGCTGGTTGGGGTTCATCAACTGATTCGGTTGGTGGATGGGGAACAGCTCCAGCTCCGGCTCAAGCTGGTGGTTGGGGAGATGACGCTAGTAAAAAACAAAAGCCTGCAGTTGATATACAAGTGGATTCCGGACCATTAAAATTTGATTTTAAAGAATTAAGTAATACAGAGTCCTTAACCGAGGCTTGTGCCGTTGCTAACTATTTAGTAAATGATGGAGGCTATTCGGTAAAACCAGATGAGTTATTATTGTGTTTTGATATTGGCGGAAGTACAACTGATATAAGTGCACTATGTCAAATGGAGGGTGGTAAGGCAATGATAAAGCAAAACTCAATACGTTTTGCAGCACAGAGAATATCACATGCGACCAAGTTTTCTCCAAATTTTAGATCCGTTTTACTTAAGGTTTGTGAAAGAAAAAATATTAAAATTGAAGGCTTAAATAATGGGCCTGTTAAGTTTAATGAAAATACTGCACCTTTTTATTTTGAACAAGTTATTGATAGGCTCAACGAAGCTGATTTTGATGATTTCTATAGATTGATAGCTGCAGAGTGCAAGGAAATGATGAGCGTGAACTTGTATGTAACAGGCTTAATCATGTATTATGCAGGACAGTTGGCATTCAAACTAAGAAATGAAATTGTTAGATCTGAAGATGCTCCACCAGCTGTAAAAGCGCGCGCGCCTAAAATTAATATTGCATTTGCTGGAAAGGGTGCTAGAATTTTTGATTGGTTTAATGCCGTTAATGAAAAGGCGGCAAATGATTACTATACCCAAATGTTTATTAGGGGTGTGGGGGGTATGGAAGTAGCAAAGCAGATTATTACCCCAATTAATTTCCCAAATACTATTATCAATATTAATGCTAGAAAGAAGGAGTTTAATGCAGATTTAAAGTATGAAGTTTCCAAAGGTTTAGCTATACCTACCTACAAAGAAAAAATATTGGTTCCTAAAAATAAACAAGCAATTGAAATATTAGGAGAAGAAGGTTTCTGTGTATATGGTGCAAATGGTGAAATGCAATATTTAAATTATGGCAATTCTATCACCCCGGAAATGATGGAAAACATTGGCAGTTATTTTATGAGTTCTCCTCAAACTGGTCAACCACCTTGTCCCAAATTTATGGATTTCGCAGATTTATATTATAAAGTAGCTCAATCAATGTTTGGTTTAAAAATTAGCTCAAATGATTTTTTGACCGGTTTTAATAACATGAATATTGAAAGCTATATTAAAAATGATCCTGATTATGTAGAAGCACAAAAGCGCAAGGGTGATCAGAAGAAATTTGACTACGTAGCACCAATTATTATTTTAGAGGGTATGAAATTTTTTGAGGATGTTATATTAAAGGGAATTAAATTATAATTGAAGCATGAGTCATTGTGTGCTTGTAAAGATTAGTCGAAATGAACTTTCTTTTTGGTATCAAATACAAGGAAGTCCTTATTCTCCACTAGAAATGAACGAGGGTTATAAAATACCTTTGTATTTCTTTGTGAATGGATCAGATTTTGTTATTGGAAATTTTGCTAGAGAAAGATCGAATTTAAATGATCCAAATGCGTATAGTAATTATTTTGATATAATTAGAGACCCTTCAAAATATTTTACAATACATGGTGATTCAAAGCCTGTTAAACAATTAATATATTATGGAATTGAGAATTATTTATCTCATTTCATAAAAACGGTTTTGTATAAAAACGATTCAATCGAATCATTTAGACAAGATTTTTGTCTTAGATTTTGGTTTGATCTTGACATTGAAGAAAAAGAAAAAATTTTAATTGAGGGTTTATTCAAAGATGCTGGTTATGATAATGCCCATAGAATAAATTATTATTCAGCCTTGTTTGAGAGCCTATCATTTAATAAGGTATTAAATACATCAACCTCACTTTTATTGCTCACAGGATTGGAAAATGTATTATATCTACAAACTTTTAAATATCCAAGCCCCGATTGTATTTTTCTTGAACACTTTGAGGGACAAGGCTCAGATCCTAGAGTAAAAATTTTGGCAGAATTAATCATTGATGATATTCAACAGTCAAAGCCATATTTACATTTAGAAAAAGATAAAGAAGTGGCTCATATTTTATTAACTGTTGCAAGGTTGCTTCAAAATCCAATTCCAATCATGTCTGGCCAAGTTCCATTATCAAATGGAGATAGTGAGTATTTTAGAGTTCGATTAAGAGATTTAGATGATAGACTTTCTTTTTATTCGGGTTTTGATAGAATATATTTATCTATAGAAGATATTATTTCAAAAAATAATTTATCTATAGAAAAGCTAAATATTTTATTATTGGGCCAAGAAATTAATACAAACTATTTTTCTGACAAATTATTAAAAAGATATCCAAGTGTAAAAGGTGTTGAAGAGAATATTGCTTTGGATGCCGTTAAATTTATATTTAAAAATATAAGTGATAACAATTATACTGGTGGGAAAGTATATGGCGCAGGAGCACCTCCCCCTCCGCCACCTCCCCCGAGACCTGGTGCAGGAGCACCCACACTAAAAAATACAATATCAAAAAGCAAAAAAAAATAATATAAATTTTAATTTATTCGTTTAATTACATATATTTAATAATAACAATACAATCAACTATTATGATAAGTTTAGAAAAAAAGTCACCAATTAATTTAACCAAGCAACTGCCGGGATTAAATAATATTAGAGTTGGTTTAAGTTGGGACGAGCATTTAATAAATGGTAAGTCTGCAGATGCAGATTCTTCAGTGTTTATGCTTGGGGAAAATGGAAAAATTCCGAGTGAGGGTTATTTTGTTTTCTATAATAATTTGGTTAGTGCCGATGGCGCAATTCAACATCATGGTGATAATCGTACTGGTGCAGGAGATGGAGATGATGAATCTCTTGACATTTGCCTTTCAAAAATTTCAAGTGAAATCCAACAAGTTTTAATAGCGATTTCTATCCATAATGCTAGCGAAGGATTCAATTTTGGAAATACAAAAAATGCATCTGTTAGACTATATAATATGGATACAAATGCTGGAATTTGTGAATATCAATTAACCGAAGATCATCCTGGTGCTGATTCAATAATCATTGGAAGGTTTTATCGAAATGGGTCAGAATGGCAATTCGAAGCAATGGTCACTTCGTTTAATGGGGGATTACAGGCATGTTTAGGTAGTTATGCATAATAAATAATTAATAAAAAGAAAAAAGTAAAATGTCACAGTTTAATTTATCAAAGACCTTAGAAAAAGGCGGAAAGTTTAATCTTTCAAAAGGTGACTCAGGTGCACCAAGTGGTTTAACAAAAGTAAGAATTGGTTTAGGTTGGGATCCTAACGAAACACAAGATGGTCCTCCATTTGACTTGGATGTGTCAGCTTTTGCAATTGACTCAAATTTCAAAATTCCTTCAAGCAGTTACTTTGTTTTCTATAATCAAGTAAATATGGGTAATAGAATAGAAGATGAAACTGAAAAGGGCTTGTATCGTCCAATTACAATAGATGGTTCAATTTTAGGTGCGATTGATGATCCGGATGGTAGAAGAAGTGATGGAGATGATGATGAGGATATGATTATACACTTAAACAAAGTTACTGATGCAGTTCAGCAAATTGTTATTGTTGTAACTATTTGTAAATATCCTGATCATCCAGACCCAAGGACAGCTAATTTAAATTTTGGTATGGTTGATGATTGTTATATTAGAATCATTGATGACACAACAAAACAAGAGCTTGCAAAATATACATTGAAGGAAAGCTTCAGTAGAGAAGATGCAGTTCAATTTGGTAGATTATACCGAGTAGGTGGTCAGTGGGAATTTGAAGCAATGGGTACTGGTAGCGAAGGTGGTCTTGGATCACTAGTAGATATCTATGCTTAATTTATTCATCATAAAATTATAATATTATGGCATTCAATTTATCAAAATCTGATATTTCAACGAGCCCAAATAAGAGTAAGTTTAACTTATCAAAAGCTGAAGTTGGTGGCGGAGAAAATAATGGTAACCAAGGCAATAATAGTAATGGCAACGAATCGCCAAAGGGTAGTAATAAAACACTTCTTATTATCATTGTTTTATTACTTGTAGGTGGAATTTGGTTTTTCATGAAAGGTGGAGATACCGCAACTAATAATACTACAAGCGCATCCGATTCAACATCTAAAGCAACGGCTAGTACACCAGAAAGCAATGCTTTAAAAACAGAAGCTGCAACCAATGCAAAGTCTGAAAATTCAATTACAACTGAAACTGCAGTAGCTGCAATGCCTGCAACTGCTAATACTGAAGAGGCTAAACCAAAAACACAGGAAGCTGCAAAACCAGCTAAAACTGAAACAGTTACAATAAAGACTGCAAGGTCAGAGGCTTCTAACAAGACTAAAGAGAAACAAGCAGTAGCTACAAGCAATGAAACAAAGCCAAATACCGTGAAGAAGGCGGTAGATAAATCAATTGAAACAAAGACATCAAGTAATAAAAAAGCAACTAATACTACAGTATCCGAAACTAAGTCAGCTCCAAAAGCTGCTAACACATTTAATAGTGGATCAGCTGAAGTTTCATCGGTAAACAATTCAGAAGTTGCTGCTATCTTAGAAAAACTTAAGTCTAATTCAAATTTAGAAATTAAAGTTGAAGGATACGCAAGTAGCGAAGGTGATTTGGAATTCAATAAAACACTTTCTCAAAAAAGAGCAGATAAATATGCATCTTATTTGGTTGAAAAGGGGGTTCCAAAAAGTAATATTAAAACTGTTGGAAGGGGCATTGAAAATCCAGTTGCTTCGAATGATAGCGAGGAGGGTCGTTCAAAAAATAGAAGAGTTGAAGTTTCTTACAAATAATCACCTATAACATGAATGAATTAATCCAGTCAATTTTAGACAATCCATTACCTTCTCTAGCTATTATTGGTAATTTGGTAATTATTGAAAGTTTACTTTCAGTTGACAATGCAGCGGTGCTTGCAACTATGGTTATTGATTTACCAAAAGAACAAAGAGGTAAGGCTTTAAAGTATGGTATTTGGGGCGCATTTATTTTTAGAGGGTTGGCAATGATTTTTGCAGCTTATTTAATTAAAATTTGGTGGTTAAAGCCAATAGGCGGCCTTTACTTGTTATATCTTGTTTATGATTGGTATAAGGGGAAGCAGACCGAATCAGAGGAAGATGATTTTGTTGACAAAAAAGGTAATTGGTTATATATATTAACAATTGGAAGCCTTGGTAATTTTTGGGCTACGGTTTGCCTAGTTGAATTAATGGACATGGCATTTTCAATTGATAATGTATTTGCAGCGGTTGCTTTTACTCCAAATATTATTCTGATTTGTCTTGGCGTATTTATTGGAATCCTAGCAATGAGATTTATTGCTCAGTGGTTTGTTAAATTAATGGAATCCTATGATTTCTTAGAGACCTCTGCGTTTATTGTAATTGCTATATTAGGGATTAAACTCTTGCTTTCTATTTTAGAACATTTCCAACCTGAGTTCCCTGTTTCTAAATTTTTAGGAAGTCATGCGGCTGATATTACATTGTCGGTTTTGACAGTAACCATTTTCTTTGTTCCAATTATTACTTCACTATTATTTAATTTTCCTAAAAAAAATACATAATTATATAGAAATAAAAAGAGGCAATATATGTTGCCTCTTTTTATTTCTATACATTAATTTAAAAAATAAGCTGCGGCAGCAAGCGCACTTCTAGCACCTGGACAGTCAAGTTTGGCCAATTTTCTGTATGTGCTGTAATCAACTAAATATTGACCATCTAATTTAGCAATTTTCTTATAATCTGAGTTTCGTATAACAAAGCCCCCTTCAAATTTTAATAATTTTTTATTAGAGTTATACTCAACAATATAAATACCATCAAATTTATAAAGTTTTCGATAAGAAGTATAGTCTAAAACATAATCACCATCAATCTTTAAAATTTTCTTATAGGAGTTATAATCTTGAACATAACATTGCGCTTTTAACATATAAATAAAAAACAAAAGCAGGATTGTTGATGAAAGTTTTTTCATTGAAATTATATTTATATATTAAATATACAAAAATATATTTATATAATAATTTAATTCCTAATTAATTATTTCAATTCCTTCATCCAATCAAAAAGCAAGCTTGGCCATTTTTCTAATGTGCCTTTGCCAAGCGCTAATGCAAAACCGTGGCCACCTGTAGGAAAAATATGCATTTCAACGGGCACATTATTTTTCTTTAAACCTTGGTAAAAAATTAAACTATTTTCAACTGGTACCGCATTGTCGTCAGTTGCATGCAATATAAAAGTTGGTGGAGTTTGTGCATTGACTTGTAATTCGTTGGAATACAACCTTATCATATCATCTGTTGGTTTTGCACCAATAAGATTTGTTCTAGATCCCATATGCGCTATACTTTTATCCATTGATATTACAGGATAAATTAAAATACTAAAATCGGGCCTGGTATTATTATCAAAATGAGTCGAAAGTGTTGCTGCTAAATGACCTCCGGCTGAAAAGCCCATGATGCCAATTTTATTGGGGCTTATATTCCATTCCACCGCGCGCGTTCGAACTATGCGCATAGCTTGTTTCGCATCTAGTAGTGGTACTTGATCCGGTGTGGTACTTGAAAGCGAATCGGGTAACCTATATTTTAAAACAAATGCTGCAATGCCATGAGCGTTAAAAAGTTTTGCGATATCTGTTCCCTCCCAATCGTATGCTAAACGCGAATAACCGCCACCTGGGCAAATAATTACAGCTTGTCCAGTTGCTCCTTTTTTATTAGGCAAAAACACATCAAGTTGTGGCACTTGTACTTTACTGATTCTAATAATATCGGTGCTTTCTGATACTTCTTGGATATCAGTTTTAATACTCAAAGGAATAGCGTCTTCGGGCCAAAGATTAATTTTCATGGTTTGACTATTTGCACAAGTACTTGTAATTAAAAAAAGCAATACCCCAATAAATTTCATAGTAATATATTTTCTCCTGCTAAGTTATGCACTTGCAATAAAAAAGCGCCTTGAAATTTCAAGGCGCTTTAAAGTTAATCTTGTTTTTTTTCTACTCTTCTTCTTGCTTCTTCGGCTTCTTTATATATTCTAATCCAGGTTAGTGATATATCAATAATTGCCAATACTGGTCCAATCATGATTACCATCAATACTTCTAAACCTGGTGAATATCCAATAACGCCGTCATGAGAAGACAACTTAGAGCGCTTGAAAAGTTTATACAAACAATAAATAGCGCACAATATCCAAATTGAGATAATTACATTTTGAAGCATGATATTCGGTTTTTGTATTATGAAGTTAGGTTTATTTTTATGTATTTTAAAAATAAACTGAACTATCAACAACGGTTACGTTTGTGTCAATTGGTCCATTATTATTATTAGGGCTTATGGTTTTTGTATTTTCACTATTCGAGGGAGCCAATACATTTCCCAATTCCAAAACCTCTAAATAAGATTTAAGCTGTTTTGTGTCGTGTGACGCTTCGGCTGATTTTTTATAAGTAATTTGAGTAACGACTTTTACTTTACCCATAACGAGTGTATTTCTAACCGTAAGTTCATTTTCGTCGAGGCTTAAAATTTCCGACGAATCTTCATCCACATCAAAAGATTCGTAAACATCGCCGGTTTCAACATAATAATTGTATGAGGTTTTATTGGTATTATGTAAAACAAAATGGCTTGATAATCTTTGTAACGAATAATTATCGGTACCAAAAATATAATTCGAATGTTGTTTTGAGTCAATCCATTGTCCGTATTGCCAATAGGAACCATCTTTCATTTTTTTGTAAAAAAAATAATTATCATATTCCATGATTGCTTTAAGATTACCCTCAAATTTTTTATAAACCGCATCCCCATCTAATCCATCAAATGCATTTTCAATATTGGAAACAATGTTTTTTCCTTTTCTCACCATCTTGCCGTCGTAATAAATTTCCTCTACAGTTACATCGGACTCTTTCCAATATTTATTACAAATTAAATTGGCAACCTGAGTTTCGTTTTTGGGATAGGTAATTGCACCGTAAATCATACCAACTACTCCTATTACTACAATCGCGCCGATGATCCAAACCCAAACTGGCACTCGTTTTTTAGGAGGAAGTGGTGGAAGTAAACCATCCATATCAGCATGGCTGAAGGGCATCGGAGCTGCACTATTATTAGTAATGTTATCGCCAACATTAGTGGTTAATCCTTGTCCACAATTAGGACAAAATTTAATATTGCTTTTTAATTGAGTTCCACATTTTGGGCAAAAATTCATAGTATAAATGAGTTGGTTAATAAATTGCAGTACGTAATAAAATGTAATTTTTTTCTTTAGCGGCCGCTCTTATCATGAACCAATCAATAATAGCCCACAAGCCACATCCACCAAAAGTGATTAGTTTGCCAATTCCTAATCCAATGTCCCCCAAAAAGAAACGATCTAATCCCATCATTCCTCCCCACAAAGAAATTACAACATGCAGGGTTGGGTCTTTGTAGCTTATCTTTTCTAAATTATTCCACTTAGACTCATCAATTCTTAATAATACAGTTTTAATTTCCCCTAATTTATAAGTATCAAAATATCTACTATTTGCAATTAGGAAATTACTAACTCTTTGCTCATTTCCGCCTAACGCAACACTAACTTGTGCTATTGGTGTAGTGTTTAAATTATTGGATGAAACAGGTTCTGCTTTTTCTAGATTTATCTTTTTTTCTACTTGAGCTCCACAATTAGTACAAAATCCTGCAGTATTGTCTAGAGTGAAACCACAATTGGCACAAAAATTATTCATAATGAAATGGTTTACTGTTTAATATTTATAAAGTAGTCTTAGCGTTGATTCGCCTCAATTAAATTAAAACTACAAAATATATATAAAATAATACATATTTAATTCAATTAATAGTTAGTTCAATATGATTTCATTAGATTATTGTATTTTGTAAGTAAATAGATCTAATGAAAAAATGCTTATTCATTGCAATAATCTTTATTACCGTTCAGCTATCTGCTCAACAAAAGATACAATTCTTTACTTCCAATGCGGATAGTACTCAGTTTACTTTAACATCCGAAGGAGCCTCCCATTTAGCATCACTTCCAATGAAGTGTATTCTTCAGCAATATCCCAATAAAATTAATCATACCGCAGTAGCAGATAGCGATCAAATGCTTACACCAATTCAACAGCATCCTAGTTTTTATGGTTGCTTCGATTGGCATAGTAGTGTGCATGGACATTGGATGTTAGTAAGACTACTTAAACAATTTCCAAACTTAAAAGAGCAAGCAACAATAAGAAGTGTTTTAAATACAACGCTTACTCAAAAAAATATTCAGATAGAAACTAATTATTTTAAATCCTCATTAAACAGAAGTTTTGAAAGAACATATGGATGGGCATGGATTTTAAAATTGCAACAAGAATTATTGGATTATAATGATCCAGATGCGCAACAATGGAGCAAGGCTTTACAACCGCTATGTGATACAATCATTAAAATATGGAATGTGTATTTACCTAAACAAACCTACGCGAATCGCTCTGGAATGCATGGTAATACAGCATTTGGCTTAACTTTTGCATTGGACTATGCCCGAGCTACTAAAAATATCAAATTCGAAAATGCAATCATTGCTGCTGCAAAACAATTATTTTTAAAAGATAAAAATGCACCAACTATTTGGGAACCAGATGGTGCAGATTTTTTTTCACCGTCATTAATGGAAGCTGACTTAATGCGCAAGATTTTAAATAACAATGTTTACCAACAATGGCTTACTGGTTGGCTGTCCAATAAATCTTTGGAACACTTAACCACACTTCCACATGTTTCCGACCGTACAGATTTGCAGATAGTACATTTAGATGGATTGTGTTTTAGCCGTAGTTGGTCTATGTCGGGAATCGCAAGTGTGCTTTCGAAAACAGATCCACGCAGAAAATTATTGCTTGCAGCATCAACAAAACATCTAAATCAAAGTTTAAATACGGTAGCATCGGGTAATTATGGCGGAGAGCATTGGTTGGCAAGTTTTGCGGTGTATGCAATTAGCGGAGGTAAATAAATGAACTAGAAAATATTCTGATCAGGATTACAGGGGTTATCTATATTTTATTTAAATTTAGTTACAATTTAACCTGTATGCCAACCTCCCCCCAATCAAGTAAATTAGGATTAAATACCTACTCGGGTCCTTGGCTTGCATTGCAAACAAAACATTTATTGAATAGAACTATGTTTGGAGCAAAGGTTGCAGACATTGGTTATTTTAAGACGAAAGGAGTTGTTGCTTCGGTTGACGAGTTGTTAAATGTGCCAACAACCTTGCCAGCTCCTCCTTTAAACGACTATAATACTACTACCTATACGGACCCCAATGTTCCCATTGGTAAAACCTGGGTAAATGATGTTTCGCTAGATGGCACAGCAAATAGTTATCGAACTGCTACTTATAAAAAATGGCTATTGAGTATTTGGGTGGGCCAGGAAAAAAATATCAGAGAAAAATTGACCTTGTTTTGGAGCAATCATTTTGGTACCGAATCAGACACCATTGTGTATGCATCTATGACCTATAACCATCATCAAATATTGAGAGCAAACTGTGTTGGCAATTTTAAACAAATGGTTAGAGCTGTAACAACAGACCCTGGAATGCTTAGGTATTTGAATGGTTATTTAAGTACAAAATCAGCTCCAGACGAAAATTATGGACGCGAGTTGCAAGAACTTTTTACAGTTGGGAAAGAGGGAGGTGCAAAGTATACGGAGGATGATGTAAAAAATGCAGCGAAGGCATTAACAGGTTGGAAAATTGATGCCACATTTAATGCGGTTTTTGATAGCACTCGTCATGACACAACAAATAAAACATTTTCTGCGTTTTATGGCAATACCGTTATTGCTGGAAGAGCTGGTGCAAATGGTGCGATAGAAACAGATGACTTATTGAATATGATTTTTCAAAAGTCAGAAGTCGCAAAATTTATTTGTCGAAAACTATACCGATATTTTGTTTACTATTATATTGATGATAATGTAGAGACGAATATTATTACGCCGTTAGCAAATGTTTTTATTGCGAATAATTTTGAAATAAAACCAGTTTTAAAATTATTATTACAAAGTGAACATTTTTATGATAGTTTATATATTGGCTGTCAAATAAAAAGTCCGATTGATCATGTGGTGAGCTTTTTAAGACAATATGAAATTGCGTTTCCCGATGCAGTTGTGAACTATCTTGATGCATATGCTTTATACAATAATATGGTTGGACAATTAAATGGAATGGGCCAAAGTCCTGTGGATCCTCCGAATGTGGCGGGATGGCCAGCATATTATCAAGCACCAGATTATAATGAACTTTGGATTAATGCGGATACGTTGCCTAAACGAAATAAGTTTACCGATTTAATGATTGAAACTGGGTATACTAAAACCAGTAATAAAATTATTGTGAACACCGTTCAGTTTGCAAAAACAGTTTGTACAAATCCAGCAGACCCTAATTTATTAATTGATAGTCTTTTTGCTTTTTTGGTTTCTACTGATATAGATCCTTCATTAAAAAACACATTAAAAGTACAATTATTATTAACTGGCCAAACAAGTGATTATTATTGGACGGATGCATGGAACTTATACATTAGTACGCCTACTACAATTAATTACAATACTGTTAATAATAGACTTAAGGCCTTGTTGAAATATATTATGAATTTACCAGACTATCAATTACAATAAAATGGAAAGAAGAAATTTTATACGAAATAGTTTGGCATTTTTAGCGCCTACCATGATTGGGGGCAATGCAATTCATATTTTACAAGACCATCCATTATTGAACACCGCCATGTTGGCAACTTCAACAACGGATAAAGTTTTAGTGATTATTCAATTAAGTGGAGGAAATGATGGATTGAATACTGTTATACCACTTAGTGAGTATCGAAATTATCAAAATGCAAGATCCAATATTGCGATTC
This sequence comes from Chitinophagaceae bacterium, assembly GCA_947375185.1. Classification (GTDB taxonomy): domain Bacteria; phylum Bacteroidota; class Bacteroidia; order Chitinophagales; family Chitinophagaceae; genus Sediminibacterium. The sequence continues at coordinate 4,723 of CANCEU010000030.1, read as the reverse complement.
CAGAGGATAAGGTTTTAAAATTAACAGGCAATAGTGCTACGGGCATTCACCCTTCGATGACTGCTATGCAAAATTTATTTTCAGATGGAAAACTAAATATTGTACAGTCAGTTGGATATCCTCAACCAAGTTTTTCGCATTTTAGAGCAACAGATATTTGGATGTCAGGATCAGATAGTAATGAATATTTAAATACAGGCTGGGCGGGCAGATTTTTAAATTATGAATTTCCTGGGTATCCTGATGCCTATCCTTCCCCCGAAAATCCAGATCCGCTAGCTATTCAAATAGGTTCATTGTCAACACTTACCTGTCAGGGGCCTGTAGTGAATATGTCATTGAGTGTTTCAGATCCAAGTTCGTTTTACAATTTAATCGATGGCACCAACGCCTCGGTATCTAATACGAATTCGGGATATGAGTTGAGTTTTTTAAGAGGTATTGCAAAGCAAACAAATTTATATACTACACGAATTAAAAATGCTTCAGATAGGGTAACTAAACAAGTTGCATATCCGAATAATAGTTTGGCGAATCAACTTAAAATTGTTGCCCGACTTATTAAAGGAGGACTGCAAACAAAAGTATACATGGTAAATTATGGCGGATTTGATACACACTCGGGACAAGTAGTTGCAAGTGATACCACTACGGGAGCACATGCAAATTTACTAAAGGTATTATCTGACGCCATTGTAGCATTTCAATCTGATTTAAGCGGTTTAGAAATTGAAGATCGTGTGATAGGAATGACTTATTCTGAATTTGGTAGACGCATTCAATCCAATGCGAGTGGAGGTACCGATCATGGTGCCGCTGCACCACTTTTTTTATTCGGTAAAAATGTGAGAGGGGGTGTTTTTGGAAACAATCCTAATATACCTGCAAGTGTAACTGTGAACGACAATGTGCCGTATCAATATGATTTTAGAACTATTTACGCGACTATTTTGCAAAACTGGTTTTGCGTTTCAAATACGGGTGAAACTGAAATATTAACCAAACAATATCCTGTTCTTCCATTAATCAATGCAAGTGTTTGCGGAATAAATGATACCAGTTCTACCTTTGCAAAAGATGCATTAATTTATAATTATCCAAATCCATTTTCCAACTTTACAAAAGTTGAATTTAAAACAGCCGGAGGACATACTTTATTACAATTGCTTGATGGAGCTGGAACCGTGATACGGGTTTTAGTTGAAGCCAATTATAATTATGCAGGCATGAATAGCTTTAGCCTATATAGCAATGGCTTAGTTCCAGGGGTGTATTATCTACGATTACAAAATGAAACCAAGGTATTTGTAAAAGCAATTATTAAAATGTAATAAAAAAACCCCGCAACTAATTGCGGGGTTTTTTTATTATACTCTATAATAGTCGGCTCTCCAATGTTGAATAGCCATTTTAATTTCTTTGTTGGATAAATCCTCTTTTATAGCGCGCTCCAATAATGACAAGTACTCTGCATCGCTTGCAAATCGTAAAGCAATAATTTGACTCATTTTTAATTCGCTTGGCATTGCTTTACCTGTCATAATATAATAACGAAGAGATTCTTCGGCACGAATTGCACGATCCTGTGCTTTTAATGCGAAACCTCTTGCATACCAAGCTAATAATATTAAAATGATGGTAATTAATACTACCAAAGAGGCAAGATATTTATTTTCGGGGGTTGCTCTTAATAAATAATTGATTGAACCACCAAGCAAGGCAAGAATAAATGCAAAAGTTAAGAAGTGAAAGCCTGGAACTAACTGTGCGTGGTTTTTATAATTTTGATTTTTCATATTGTTTTTATTTAGAGGTACAAGATAATGATTATTAAAATCTCTATTTTATTTTACTAATATATTTTTTTTGAAGAAAATACTCAAAAATCCTTTTATCAAATTCCGTTCTATCTTTTTGGATTAACTCATCATTACAGCCACTATAAACCATAAATTTCTTATTAATCATTTGTATTGCAGCAGCTCTAATATTGTTTTGAATTTTAAGTGGCTTATTAGCAATTCCAATAGAATGATTAATGCTATTAATAGAAGTCATTGAATCTTTTTCGGCATTTTCAATCAATAAATTAAGCAATAGACTTTCTGAAATTGTTAAGTTTTCTTTAAATGACTTCGAATTTGTGATAATTAGTTCCGCTTGATTCTTATTATCGGTATATAAATTTACCTTTTGAATGCTTTTGCGTCTTAACAAAAAGACAGTAAATATTAATAAAAAAATCAGCGTTAGAATTAAAATAAAGGGAACCCAAGTTGGAATATTTATCGTTTTATGAATGTCATCATTACTGAAAATTTTTATGCCTGTTGGTAATAAATTTTTTTGGTCTAAGTAGATACTATCTGCTTTGTAATTTTTTGGATTATAAAAAATTAAATAGTTTTCTTTTACAAATAACATCCAGTCAGGGCCAGCAACGAGTTTGTTGTAGATTTTACTTTTTGTTTCACTAGTTATATCTAAAAAGCAATTGTTGTTAAAATCTAGAAAAATCACTTCGTCATTATAAATTGTCAAAAGTCCATATTGGGTGTGGAAAACCCCACTAATATATAATGGTGAAATTGATTTTATTTTTGAAGAATTTAAAATTTTAGACTCATCCCACCATTTATTACTTTTTAGGTCAAGACATTGAACATAAAAATTGGGATCTAATTTGAATGTCTCATCTTGGTTAAGTTGTTTTAGGTTTTGATAAATAACATAAATATGTTTCCCCTTTTCATCATAATAGAAAGTACTTGTGGCAGTTCGCATTAAGGGGATTTCCTTGTTTGTTGGAATTACATACCACTGTCCATTTTGGCTGTCAAACCAACGTAACATCCCATTAAACATCCAAAATCCATACCCTCCCAAACTAAACAAACTGTCATTTTTTACAAATGTGAATGCTCCAAAATTATATCCCTCATAACAGGTATTATCAATTCTATTGAATCCCGCTTTAGAGCTGTCCATTTTATAAATTTTACCTGAACCATCTATTTGGACAATCAAACTATGCTTGTACCACAAATAATTATGATTACTTGCTTCACAACTAAGCTCTTCTTTTAAAGATGCAATTTTTGTTGAATAGTATCTACCATTAATTGGTCCTCTGAAATTCAAGCTTGATAAATAGCTATTAAGGCTGTCAAATGATTGTTGAGACAAGGAAACGATGGCAATATTTAAGGCAATGCCAAATAGTAATAAAACCTTTTTGTAATAATGTAAACTCATATTGAAACATTCATGTAACAAAATAGATAAATATATTTAAATAACAATAGCCTCATCATAAAAATTAAATATATGTTATATGTATAAGTTATTTAAAATCTGTTATTTATATTCCATTTATAGAATTTAGCCTAATTAATTTAATAAGTATGTTGAACTTCTAAACGCTACACAAAAAATAGAGATTTTTGATTTGAAATTGAAAAATGGAGTCCAGAAACCATTCCAAACGGGGCGACACTGAAAAGCCAAATGAGTAAGAAATCTAAAAAACATTTATGAAAAAAATCAACATCTTAGTACTCCTATTTATAGGAATCATTGCATCAGTTACAGTTAATGCACAAAACAACAAAGGTGATTTATTAAAATTGGACTTGGGTTTATTAAACAAAATTCGCTTAACATACGAACATCCATTAACAACTGCCTTTACTACTGGTGCAAGTGGTGATTTTTATTATGGTTCTTTTCCTGGATATAAAGTAGAACCATTTCTTAGATATTATATGGGTGGAGAGGCACCTTCTGGATTATATCTACAAGGAAGATTTTTATATGGTAGTTTTAGTAAAGATTTTGTGTACTATGCAACTGGTTTTGGAAATCAAAATAGTTCGAATTTTTTAGAAACTTTATACAAAAAAAATACCGTTTCTTCAACTGGAGGTGGACTTGATTTGGGTTACCAGTGGCTATCTGGTAGAGAAAAAAATATTGTAGTTGATTTTTCATTGGGAGTACAGGCAATGAACGATATCAATCATGAAATCAAACAAAATGGAATAACTTACTCAACAACAAATATTGGCTTTTTAACCACTGGCCCTGGTGGAATATTTAATCCACACTTATCTATTGGTTATAGATTCTAATCCATATCCAAAGTATAAAGGAGAAAAAAGAGCCGCATTGCGGCTCTTTTTTTATTTAGTTCAAATATTTATTTTACTTTTTTTAAATCTAAATCTTGAAAATCGAAACTAAAATCGGTTAAAGGTGAAATGGCTTTAAGTGTCATACCCGATGGCTTGCCATCCATATCCGTTGTGAACATCACATATGCATCGGCATCCATACTGCGATCAAGCCATCTAACAATTAGCGTATTACCTTTGTAAGGAAATAATTCACCTTTTAGTTTTGGTGATTTCTTACTTGTAAGCCAAGCCTTGTCATTATTTGAGTTCACCAGCATATCGCCAAACCAGGTGTCTCTATAAGTTCCTAAAAAAGGCTCAATATTAAATTTTCCACTTGTTTTTGATTGTTCTGTTTGAATACTTTGTGCTACATCATCATTTATTTTTTTTGCCTCCTCTTCCCCTTTTGCCACACGATCGTGCATTATTTTAACCCAATCATATCCACTTACTCCAATATAACTATCCTTTATAGTATTGCTAATAGCGTTAAATGCGGCACCAACTTGTTGATTGGTAAATACAATTATGCCCAGGTTTAATTC
>CANCEU010000029.1 GCA_947375185.1 Chitinophagaceae bacterium | reverse complement strand
TTTGATAATACATATAAGTTTGGAACCGCTAATGCTTTCGTAGTACCCCAGAAAGAGTTATAAGAGAAAGATCTTTCAGAAACACCTGCTAAAGCAGAGATCCCAATTTGACCTACTTTCTTTTCGTAATTAGCAGTTAAGTCAGTATTATTTTCAGTCAATCTTCTGCTATCCTCATGATAATCACCATACCATCCAAAGTAGAACCATGGAGTATAGGTATTTAAGTTAGCGCCTGCTGGAACTTGTTCAGTTCTTAATTGGCTCCAAGTAGAGAATTGAGAACGTAAGTTTAAGTTTAAGTCATTGTTTACTTTGTAAGATGCTTTCACATATCCATTCACATCTGTTTTGTCATGAGAACGTAACCACTTTTTAGCCATAAACCAAGCACTATTTTCACGACCATACTCTTGTGCATAAGGAATTAAGTTTTGTACTCCTTGTGGTCCTTTGTAAATATCTTTTAAGTCATTAATGTCGTAATCAGAAGAACCATACACTTTAAACATATATATGTAAGAGTTAGGCCCGTAATTTACATCAGGAATATTTGGAGAGTACTGCTTATTCATATTTAAGCTCGCCTCTAATCTTAATTTTTTAGAAACATTGTAGCCGCCATTCACCGCTAAAGTATAAGAATTCAACTTTGTATTTGGAGACATCCCTTTTTGATCCATATTAGAAATTGAAATTCTAACATCAGACTTTTCAGTTGCACCTGCCAATGAAATGTTATTGGTATTAATGATACCAGTTTCCATGAAATTCTCAAAGTTATTTTTACCCTTTGCAGTCCAAGGAGTAGCTGTTCTGATACCTGTTACGATATCGTAAGGGCTATTATATTGCTTCACCATTTGACCTTCAAAACGAGGACCCCATTCTGGTAAACGTTGTTTGTTATCATACAATACATCGCCGTAGCTATAACCGTAGTTAGTACCACGTCCATATTCAGCTTGCGCTTCAGGAACAGCAATAAAACCATTCTCAAACATAGTGCTTGAGTTAAAATCTACCTGCCATCCTTTTTTATCTTTTGTACCTCTTTTAGTAGTAATAACGATCGCACCATTTAAACCTCTAAATCCATACAATGCAGAAGCATTTGTACCTTTTAATACAGTGTATGTTTCAATATCATCTGGAGCAATGTTCCATGTGTCTGTATTTACCGGAACTCCGTCAACCACAAATAATAAATCTTTAGAACCACGTAAAACTAATTCAGGACGGCCTAACATTTCGGCGTTAGCACCAACTGTTAAACCAGCAATTTTACCAGCTAAAGAGTTAATTGGGTTAGCATCTCTTGCTTTGATCAATTCACTACCTTTTAATTCTTGAACTGAGTAACCGATTTTTTTAGCTTCTCTTTTAATACCATAAGCAGTAACAACAACATCTGTTAACGCTTTTGTATCTTCTTGTAATGCTAAAGAAAAATTAGCCTCGTTATGTAATGTATAAGTTTGAGACAAAAATCCTAAAGAAGTAACTTCTACAGTTTTATCACTTACTGATACAGTAATTTTAAAATTACCTTCATTATCAGTTTGTACTGTTTTATTTGAAGGTTTTGCCTTCACAACTGCACCAGCTATTCCTAAGCCAGTTGTTGTTTGGATTCTACCTGTCACAATTCTGCTGTCTTGAGCGTAGACATTCGAAATAAAGAAAGCCAATAGCGTGACGCCTATTAAAGCCTTCTTGAATAATGCTTGCATATGTTAAATTTTGTGCAATTTTAACACGTCTAATGTTACCTTAATATTATGACTGCAATATCTAGCACAAATTAATATTGAGGTAATATAAAGTTTATAATTTCATAACATAAAATAGTAAACCATAAAAATGGAAATAAAAACAAATGAAATGAGAATTAGATCGGCCGAAAAAAAGGATATGTTAACTGTATATGAACAAATTTGCGAATTAGAAGAAATTTCCTTTGATATCAATGTATTTCAAAACATATTTTATAATAATATTATTGATAAAAATAAATTATATTTTTTAGCTGAAAACCAAATTGGTGATAGCTTAGGCTTTATAAGTTGTCATATTCAGTACCTTCTACATCATTGTGGAAAAGTTGCAGAAATTCAAGAGTTATTTGTTAAACAAGAATATAGAAATAAAGGAATTGGCGCAAAATTAATAAGTCATATTGAAATACTTTTAAAAGAACTAGATTGTGTGTCGTTAGAAGTAACTGCACAAAATAAAAGAATTCAAACGCATCTTTTTTATATTAAGTCTGAATTTACTCAGTCTCATTTAAAATTTACAAAAAACTTAAAATGAAGAATTTTAAATTAATAGTTGCACTTTTTCTTATATCCTGCACTCAAAAGGCAATAAGTCAAAATACAACCATGTATTCAACTTACAATGCGCACTCACATAATGATTATGAAAATCCTATCCCATTTTTCACTGCTTACGAAAATAATTTTGGCTCCATTGAATCAGATATATTTTACTTTAACGATAGCTTATTTGTAGGTCATGTTTTTGGAGATATAGCAAAGAAAAGGACCTTGCAATCATTGTATTTAGATCCACTTAATAATAAGATAAAAATCAATAACGGTTTCCCTTACATGGATTCTACAAGGACTTTACAACTTCTTATAGATATTAAAACAGACCCTGAAAGAACTATCGGAAAATTGGTGAACCTATTAAACACTTATCCGGCCATTATTCAATCGGTTAAATTAAAAATTGTTATTACAGGTAATAGGCCTAGCTCAAATAAATTTACTCAATACCCAAGCTACTTATTTTTTGATGGTGATTTAGGTAAATACTACAGCAATTATGAATTATCGAGGGTAGGTCTTTTTAGTGCAGATCTTAGTGAATACACCCATTGGAATGGCAAAGGTGTCATGGTAAAACAAGATCAGCAAAAAATAGATTCTATCATTCATATTGTTCATTTGAAAGGTAAACAAATTCGTTTTTATGGTAGTCCAGATTATATGAATGCATGGCAACAATTTATAAAAATGAAAGTGGATTTTATTAATACAGATCATATTGTTGAATTGGCTAAATTCTTAAATAGTTATAAGAATAATAATGTTAGTTTATTAAAAAAACAAAATACCTATTTGCCGAAATTTTTGAATGATGCTGTAAATGAACCAGTCACTAAGATTATTTTATTAATTGGAGATGGTTGTAGCTTACCTCAATGGTATGCAGGTTATACTGCCAATGGCGGGGCTCTTACTACATTTAATTTAAAACATATTGGATTTTCTAAAACTAGTTCTGCGGATAATTATGTTACTGATTCAGCTCCAGGAGCTAGTTCATTAGCAACAGGGGAGAAAATTGAAAATAGACATTTAGGACTTTCGCCAAATGGAGACTCATTGTCAATAATAACAGATTATCTAGCTTCGAAACAATTTAAAATTGGACTCATTAGTAGTGGTGATGTTTCGGATGCAACGCCAGCTGCGTTTTATGCTCGTGCAAAAGAAAGAGATAGTTCTATTGAAATTATACAACAATTAAACCATTCAAATGTACAAATATTAGCAGGAGCAGGGAATGATAAATTAAACAACATTAGTATTTTACAAAAGAAAATTTCGGCAACCTTAAATAACAAAACGCTTGAAAATTTATTGCCTAATTATAAAGTTGTAAACAATCTAAATGACATTGAAGTCTCTGGAAATAAAAAAACATTAGTAATTGAAAAGCAAGCTGGCTTATCGATGCAAGAAGGAAGGGGGGCTTGGTTAAGCGATGCATTTGAAAAAGTGAGCACATATTTAGAGGGCAAAGACAACCATTCCTTTTTTATGATGGAGGAGGCTGCACAGATTGATTATGGTGGACATGCTAATAATATGGAGTACGTGGTGAAAGAAGTTATTGACTTTGATGCAGTAATTAGTAAAGCAATTGAATATGCTGACAATTATAAAGGCACTTTAGTGATTATCACAGGAGATCATGAAACTGGTGGATTAACCTTACATGATGGGAATTATCAGCAGCAAACAGTTAACGGACAATTTGCTACTAATGACCATACAGGCATTCCTGTACCCGTTTTTGCCTATGGATATCGCTCGTACTTATTTGATGGGATGTATGAAAACACGACCATTTTTAATAAAATCAAAGAGGCGATTAAATAATTTAGAGTGAAATTGTGATGGCTTGACCCCATGTAAATGTAGTACTCGTAGATGGCTTGTTCCAAAGCACTTCTCTTACCGTTAATTTTTTGGTATTGGTATTAATAGTTACCAGTTCAAAAGCTAATTTTGTTTCATCTTTTGCCGAGGTCCTACCTTTCATAGGACTATCAGTTCTAATGCAATTCAAGTTAATGTCTTTATTAGGACCATTGTAAGTATAAAATTCAGTAAAATTTTCATGCCCATGAAAGTATACTTTAATATTTGGATGCTTTTTAATAAACGTTGCAAATTCATTTTGTTCAATGGTTGTTACCCCTTTTACATCCTTGCCATCCTTATATCTCTCAGGTAATAGATTCTCAAATTTATCTTCCTCATTAATATCGTGTATGCCATTGGGGTTTTCAAAAAACCTTGGCTCTACATTGGGAATAGAGTGTGCAAAAAGCAATACTGGAGTTGTATTATTGATTTTTGATAAGTCTTTTTCCATCCAAACCCTTTCAGCAGAATCAGGATATAAACTTAAAAAAATAAAATGTACTCCGTTTATATCGTTAGCATAATGCACTCTATTTAAACTGCTATCAAATTCCTTAACTTGTTTTTCAGGAAACATTAAATTATAAATTCCCAACATAGAAGCTGCATCTTTTTTAGGAGCCATGGGCCTGTGAAAGCCAATGGCATTACTCATATCATGATTGCCTGGAACAACCCATAATTTAGCTTTTTCCTTTTTTTTATTTGTTATTTTCAAGCTATCTATAAACACTGTAGTAAACTCTTGCCATGACTTAGTAGCGGATTGCACTTCTCCTTCCATTCTATTAGCGATATCACCTGTAATAACAGTAGCATCAAATCCATTTATCACTTGACTAGCTTGTACCCCATTGTCATTAGGGAATGATTGCCCCTGCAATTGATTCATAGCCTGTACCATGGCCTTATTAACACTAAAAGCATCAACATTAGTATTGCCCATAAATTTTTCCTTGGTTAACCCAAAGTGAACATCTGATGTAAATACAAATTGCACAATACTATCTTTTGATGTTGCATTTGAAATTTGTGCATTAGTAGCTTTAAAAATAAAACTTATGCAAAAAAAGGTAAGAATAATGGGGGTATGCTTTTTCATATAATATTGTGAATTTAAATAAAAAAAGTAAGTGGCTTTTCAAAAAAAAGGTGCCGGCTACTTTCGTATAGGCACCTTTTATTCAAATTAAAAACGAAACTAAATTATTAGTGTTGGTTTCCTCTACCATTACTTTGGTAGCAACCAATATCTTTTCCTGGTCCTGTAATTTCAGTAGCACCTAATCTTAAATCAACAATTACATCCGCTCTTGGCGCAAATCCAATAAATCCAGCACCAATACAAGGTGAACTTGGCTTTAATGCATAGTTAGAGGTCCCTACTACCGCAATATCCCTTAACATTAAGCCAGCTGGCAAAGGCACAGGGGCATTAATAAACTGAGGATTGTTTGCCCCTACAACTGCAGCATTAGCAGTATATGCTTGACCCACAACCCATCCTGTAGGTAGATAAGTTGACGGCTTTGGTATATCAGTTTCTACTGCTTTACTAATAGCTGTGCTTACGGTTAAAGAAGGGATAAACTGACTCGCTACAGATAATGAATCTGCATAATAAAAATTATAACCATATTTTAAATTTGCAGTATCTGCAATTGGATTGTTTACCACACGTAATCCAAATTTACAGTTTACAATTAAATTGTTATAAGCCATACCACCAGCACCCTCTTCGAAATTGATAGAGCCGCCACGACCTGCAGCTGAACGACGATATCCACAGTTAATCAGGGTATTATTATATATACGCACATTAGAACCTGGCTTACCAACTGCAACGTTAATATTTGAAACTTTTGGACCATTGGTTGCCATACCCACACATAAATTATAAGCGAAATCACCAATAGTACCTGCTTTTGAATTCATTGCTTCACCACCAGTATAACCACATTTTTCGAAAGTATTTCTCATAACATGAATCTTTCCACCATTAATTCTAAATGGATCATCCACACTTCCATAAATCCACGAATCTTCTAAAATAAAACTTCCATCGGGATTCGCAAAGTAAACTGGATAAGGACTTGAACTTCCTGTAAAGCTTTTCATAGCAGAACTTATTGCAGCACCACCAAAATCAATATGTGTCCATTTCAAAACAATCAAAGGACAGGTTGTTGCACCTGTAACACCAGTCCATTTTCCTTTCAAGGCTGGATCTAAATCAGGATTAGCGCCTAACTGATCTGTTCTTGTTACTCCTGGATAGGTTAAATAAATAGGTGCTTCCTTAGTACCTAAAGAAAGTAAACTTCCTTTAACACCAATACCAACGGGCACACCAGCTGTGCCAGTAAAGTTTACAATAACACCTGGTTGGATAATTAAAGTGTCGCCTGTATTTACAAATATGTCACCGCTTACAGTATATGTTTTACCTGCTAACATTGTTCCTTTAATGGCTCCACTTAAAGGTGCAGATTCACTAATTGGAGAAGCTGGTACGATAACAGCTTGCCAAAGATCTTTAGTCTCTTCGGTTTTAGTACAAGATGCAAATCCTATTACTAAAATTGCAATGATGTATTTAAAATTCTTTTTCATTATATTAAATTGATAGTATTGTTAAAGTTTGTAACGGATTCCAAATAAATAAGTAGTTCTATAGTAATCTTTCTGAATGATGATTCTATTTGCGGCATCAGTTTGCAAAGCCAATGCCCTAGCACCACTACCCGCCATATAACTATTATATGATTGGTGTAATGACAATTCCATTGGAGCATCCGTTAGGTTATTGATTTTCCCATAGAAAGAAAAATGCTTGCCCATTTTCTTTTCGAATGAAATGTCCAAAGTAGTTGTTGGAGATTGCCAGTAATTTAACCCAGCATAAGGACTCACAAAACTAATACGCTCACCAGTGTAAACTACAGCTGTTTGAAAATCAAATCCAATTTTAGGATTCTTGTAAATAAATGATACGTTACCTATGTGGTTAGATTGACCTTGTAATGGTCTTGTTTCAGAAACACGCTTAGAAACTATTTGACCAGCTGTATTTCTATAAGACAAAATCAAGCTATCATTTGTTATACTTGAATTTGTAAATGTATAATTAGCTGAAATTCCAAAAGAACCAATAAATTTAGTAGCAACTGCTTCAAAACCATAGTTTGTCGCTTTTCCGATATTCACCGGTTGCAAATACAAACTATTAATGTTTTGTGGCTTTACTGCTGAAATCTCAATTGGGTTTTGAATATCTTTATAAAATCCACCTAATAATAATTGATCTGATCCTTTACTATATAATTCGTAACGTAAATCTAAGTTATCCGCCACTGTGTGTTTTAAGTTTACAGGATCTCCAACTTCTTTGAAAAATTCCCCATCAGCACCATCAGGAATTAATTCAGAAAAACCAGGTCTAGCGATTGCTCTATAATAAGCAAAACGTAAATTTTGATTCGGAGTTATTGCGTACTTCATTTGTGCACTTGGTAATACATCGGTATACTGTATGGTACCTGATTTTGCTTGCACATCTTTAGTTAACAATGTTTCATAATGCTGATTGGTATTTTCAGTTCTTATCCCTCCTAATATTTCAAACTTGCTACTTAAATTCCACTTACCTTGTAAATAACCTGCAGTTATTTTTTCCTCAAAAGTGTAGTTGTTACCATTTAAACCTGGCGCGCCATCACTTATAGGATTAAATAAAAATTGCGCAGTATTAATAGTACTGTAAGTAGATCCTAATAATGGTTTTAAACTATAAGCAATATAGTAATTGTCTCTATTTTTATCTCTATATAAACCGCCTGCTTTTAATTCAATATCTTTTCCTAATAAAGTTGTGTTTTTTGTATAATTTAAATAGGCCGAAACATCCTTATCTGTGTTACTTGTCCAAATTCTAGACATTGATTGCAATTTATCTGCAGTTAAGCTTGTTGCAACAATTGCGTATTGATGTGTAAAGGTAGTTTGATCGGGCGTTTTACTTTTTGCTAATGCATTAGATAAAGACCAATCAATTTTATCTGTACTAGATAACTTATGCTCACCTTGTAAAGTAGTGCTGTTAATAGATTGGAAGGTCCATTGACTTCTTTGAGAATTATCAACAACTGAATTTAAGGCTACCGTATCCCATATGAATCTTGTAGTGAAATCATCTAAATTAACAAAAGTGTTAAAAATTGAAATTTTATTATTCTTATTTATATGGTAGTCAAACTTAGCATTCAATCCTTTCCTTTGACTTTGAACAGAATACTTTCTTAATTGTAAATCAGAAAATAATGGAATATTATTTAAACCTGGTTGAGAGTTAGGTAAAAAGAAATTGGAAGTAGTTCCTCTATAAATATTTTGGAAACTTCCTGATACTATAAATCCAAACTGCTTGTTTTTACCAAATCTATTACCCACAGTCAAACCAAACGTTGAATTGATTGGATTAGAAATATTATCATAATTTAAATGTGCAACTGGCAAATCATTTAAGTTAGCAACATAGCTAGCTCCAAATTTTTGAGCTGGCGATGCATAAGCCATTGTTGAATTATTAAACTTGCTAAATTGTTGATCTGGAAATGAAGTGTTAAAGCCTGATGCAGCATTTGCTTGTACAAATAATTGATTAGGCGCATCTTTCATTACTAAATTAATAGTACCTCCAATTGCATCTCCTTCCATACTTGGCGTTAAGCTTTTGCCTACTTCCAAACGCTCTAATAATTCAGATGGAAAAAGATCTAGTGGAATAAAGCGATTTTTATTATCTGGACTAGGAATTTTAATTCCGTTCACTAAAGTATTAATGTAACGCTTTTCCATACCTCTAATAATTGGATATCTTGCTTCTCCTGAATTACTTTTTTCAATCGTAACTCCACTTACTCTTTGTAAAGCATTTGCCACTGTAATATCTGGCAATAATTGAATATTTTTCGCAGACAATACATTGATAATTGGATCAGCAATTTTTTCTAATCTTCTTACTGACTTGTCATTGTCCTTGTTATTTGAACTAACTGTTACAGATGTTAATGAAGCACTAGTTGGTTCTAAGTTAAAATCTAATGTTTTTATATCTGAACCTGAGTTTAAAGCAACTTCCTTTGATTCAGACTTGTACCCTGCAAATGTTACTTTTACTAAATATTTTCCTGCACTAATATTTTTAAAATGATAAGTACCGTCAAGTTTAACCATCAAGGTTTTGTTGTTTACCGAAACGGTTGCACCTACTAAAGGTTCTCCACTACTTGCATCTACAACTCTACCTTTGATGTCACCTGCAAAACTGTTGATTGCAAATAAAAGTAAAATTGGAAGGATAACGCTTTTAAGTTTTTGCGTTAAGAAATTACCACTCATGACTAAATGTTTAATGAATGGCGAAAGTAACTATACACAAAGGCTTAAATCAAAATATGATGTTATGACTAAATGAACTTATTATTACTTAATTGTTAAGCAGCTTTACTTTTAAGTATAAATTAAGTTTAAAAGGAATACTAAATTGGTTACTTTAAAACTTCAAAACTATCTATCACTCTTCCTTCCGTTGTAATTTGTTGAAGTTTTAAACTTTTTCCATTTATTTGTATATAAGAAAGGCTATGGGCAGTTGCAAAAAAATTAGTCGTAAATTTTTGCCAAGAATCAGGATCATTGGTTTGTTCTGGATTATACAAATCAGCACCACCAGCACCAGTAACAATATAAATTACACCTTTTGGTGATTTATTTGCTACACCATCAAATGATTTATCTAAAGTCCATCTTCCGTTTACTACACGTCCACGCAATGATTTATTATCCTTGCCACCTATTAACAAAGTGCCTTTTCGATCAGGAACAAAAGACAATGGATAAGATCTTTGATAATTATGAACATGCCCAGTAAATACAACATCCACCTTGCCATCTTCAAAAATAGGAGCCAATAATCTCATTTGTTGTTGCTCAAAATGCTCTCTTGATGAATTAAATCCAGGTTGGTGATACATTACAAAACGCCAAGTTGCATTAGATGCACTTTTTAAATCTTGCTTTACCCAATCCAATAATTCTTTATTTGTCCAATCAACATAGTTATCAGCATCAATTACAAGCCAATGCGCGTTACCATAATCATATGAAAAATGATTCATTCTTGGGTAAGCGCTTCCTGCTCCTTTTAAGAATGCTTCTTTATTAGCTTCATTGGACTTAAAACTAGGATATGCGCTTGAAAAGTCATTGACAGTAGGCCCATTTAATGGTTGTGCCCAAAAATAATAGTATGCCAACGCATCAGGATGTTTATCCAAATCGGTGTTGTCTACATCATGATTACCAACAGCTGCTATAAATGGAATTTTACGCATTAATGGTGCCCCAGAATTATTGGCAGTATCTGCATTATAAATTGGCCAAAACTTTGTTGCATATTCTGAAATTAAACCATCATCGTAAACTATATCTCCTGGAACAGCAACAAAATCAGGTTGTAAATTATAAGAGATGAGCGCTAGTTTTTTTTGATCTTGCTTTTCTGCTCCAATATCACCAATGGCAATAAAACTATAGGGTTGCTTAATAGACTTAGGTGCAATTCCATCTGAATTAAATACAATTTTTCCATTTTGAATTACACGATATTTAAAAATTTCACCCGCAATTAAATGATCTAAATATGCATGGTAAACAATAAAAGGGGTAGTTCCTTTTACATTAATTTTTTGAGTATTCGTGATTTTGGATGGAACCCAAGTTGTACTAATATTGGAAATTTCAACCTCCCATTTTGAATTCGTATCTGAACTATGCCATAATAGTTCTAATGTATTTGGCTTTCCATCATACCCTACTTGTAAATATGGTTTTACTATAAAAGGTGATTGTGCAATAACAGTAAAAGGCAATAGGAGTAGTGCTATTAAAACTTTTAGATTAACAGACATTAGAACAAATTTTTAAATTAGAAAAGGGCCAAGAATAATATGAAATGTAGTGATTACAATAAATGAAACAATAAAGGCTTTTCAGACCATTTAGTTGTTTCAATTATCCAAGGACTTGTATGATCTTTAATATTGGATAAAATATCCCAAGCAGCTTGCATATTTGCTTTTTTTAAAGCAATATTTTTAAAGCTCGTATTCTGAATAACTTTACCTACCACTTCTCCGTTTACTAAATACACTGTTTTATTGAATATTTTGCCAATGATGTGATTTTTTTTGCCGAAAAAGCAATCCCCTATCAATATCCCATGAACCTGTTCCTGATTCAAATCCATGATCATCATATTTTGAATAAAAGCTACTGGTTCGTCCTTCTGATTAAGAATGGTATACATGTTTATTTTTGTTGTTAGTACTTATTAAAATATCAACGATATCTTTTGTACTATGTTTAAGTTCTAATTTAATAGGTTTACTATTTTCAACCCATTGTTTAAAATGAATACCGAAAAAAGCATCTAGCTTCTTAAGTACCATTACACCCATTTTTTCTAGCGCCCTTCCATTACATTCTTGTTCATAATGCTTAAGTATTGGGATACTTAATACTTTTTTGTTCATATACATTGCCTCGGCTGGTGTTTCAAATCCTCCGGCGGTAATGATGCCATAACATCTAATTAAACTACTAGTAAATTGATCATTTGTTATGGGGAAATAAGTAATGTTTTGATTGCAAACAATTCGATTCACTTCTTTAGTAAATACTTCAAAATGAAATTTTTTCTGTGCTAATAAATGTGGCTCTACATTTGCAATAGCATATTGAGGCAAATAAACAGTAATATGCCCATCATTAATAGGATTTGCATTAATGATTTCCTCCTTAATGATAGGATTGTAAATATGTTCATCATAATTGTCAAAATGAAGACCAATATGAGTTTCGCTTTTTACAAACTTTTCTAATATAAAATTTCCTAATGGATTAAGTTTGGATGGTCTTGGTGTTTTTTTACTTTGAAAACTTGCCTGATGACCAAAATGCACACAAGGCAATTTTTTCATAGAACAAGCTAATGAAGTAACAAACTCAAAGTCATTAATAATTAAATCATATTGTTCAAGCGGCAACGATTTTGCATCTCTTACTACATTAAGAGACAATGAACCTAAAATTTTATTGTAATCAAGGCCTCCGCTATGTTTATAAAACAAACTAAGCCCCTTACTTTTAAATTTTATTGGTAATGCTGATTTTAAATTCGAATTCGATCCACTTAAGAAAAAATCAACTTCTCCATATTTTTTCAAATGAGGATACAGCTCTGCAGCCCTGCTAATGTGACCGTTTCCTGTACCTTGGATTGCGTAAAATATTTTCATAAAAAACTATAATGAAACTTGAAAAGCAACCTCGCTTGTCATTACATTTAATTCCGTATTCAAATGCACGATTTTAATTTTTTCGCTTGGAACATGCTCAAACTGCTTTGGATCATAATGATACAAATGCCAAGCATTTTCATAATATTCCAACGATGTTGAATTTTCAATCCAGTCACCACTATTTAAATAAGTAACTGAACCTTTTTCAGTAGTCACTAGTCTTTGCTGTGGTTGATGAATATGACCACATATAACATATTGATACCCATTTTCAATGGCTAATTCGGCGGCGGTTTGCTCAAAATTACCAATCCATGAAACTGCCTGTTTTACTCCGTTTTTAACCTTCTTACTAAAACTCATTTTTTCGCGACCCAATAATCTTGAGATCCAATTAAATACGCTATTTAAAACAATTAACAAGTCATAACCATAGCCACCTAGTTTTGCCAAAATTTTTGCACTCCCTTTAGTTGTACGATCAAATACATCACCATGAAATACCCAATTTTTTTCACCATTAATTTCAAAAACAATCTTATCGGTCAATAAAATGTTACCCATTTCAAAATCGGCATATTTACGCATTGCCTCATCGTGATTTCCAGTAATATAAACTACTTTGGTTCCTTTACTTGCAATATTGAAAATCTCCTTTATCACGGCCATATGACTAGCAGGGAAAAATCGCTTACTAAACTGCCATATATCAATAATATCACCGTTTAATATTAAAGTTTTTGGCTGAATGCTTCTTAAATAATTGAGCACTTCCTTAGCCTGGCATCCAAAAGTACCTAAATGCAAATCGCTTATAACGCAAACATCTATTTTACGTTTTTCCATGGGTATTAGTTTGTGTAAAATACGCACATGAATATGACCTCAATATTTCCTAATTATTAATTAATTATTAACTTCTTGCCGCTTTTTTTGTAACTTATAGTAGGAATGATACATTCGTACTGAAATTGAACAGTTTATGAAAGATAGATTTTTAGCAAGGGATATTAGCTGGCTAAGTTTTAATGGCCGTGTACTGCAAGAAGCCAATGACCCTACTGTACCTTTAAACGAGCGCATCCGATTTTTAGGAATTTTTTCCAATAATTTGGATGAATTCTTCCGAGTTCGAGTTGCAACCCTAAAAAGAATGGCCGAGTTCAGCGATAAAAAAGGCCATATTCACAATATTGATTTAATCGAATCACCGCAGGCTGTACTTGATGAAATTCAGCGAGTGGTATTGAGACAGCAAAACGAGTTTAATCGTATTTGGCAAAATTTAAATAAGGAATTAAAAGCCAACAAGATATTTTTATTAGATGACAAAAAATTAAATATTGAGCAAAAGCTTTTTGTAAAAAACTATTTTGATGAAGTAGTACGCCCATATATCATTCCATTAATGATTGAGAACGTACCAGAACTTCCTTATTTAAGAGACAAAAGCTTATACCTCGCAATTGTGATGGGCAATAAGACCAATGCTTACGATCAAAAGTTTTCCTTAATAGAGATACCATCACGTTCGGTAGGCCGCTTTATTGAGTTACCTTCTAAAACGGGCACTTCAAACATTATTTTACTGGAGGATCTTATTCGATATAATTTACCCATAATATTTTCTCATTTCAAGTTTAACAAATTTGAAGCACATGTATTTAAAATAACGAAAGACGCGGAGATTGACTTGGATCAAGAAATAGGCATCAATTTTATTGATAAAATTTCAAAAGGAATTAAAAATAGACGAAAGGGGAAACCAGTACGTTTTGTTTATGAAAAAGAGATGAATGGCGAAATGCTGGAATATTTAATTAAAAAATTAAAACTAACAAGAAAAAGTAGCATCATACCTGGTGGTCATATTCATAATTTTAGGCATTTCATGGATTTCCCAAATGTAATACCTGTAATTAATAAGCGACCAAGTCCACTTATGCATCCGGCTTTTAAAAAGAAGGATTTAGTTTCCGACCTAGTAATGCATAAAGACATCATGCTTCATTTCCCCTATCACGCATACGATCCAGTTATTGATATGTTGAGGGAGGCTGCAATGGATGATAATGTAATTAGTATAAAAATTACTGCCTATCGATTGGCATCTAATTCTAAAGTAATTAATGCCCTTATTAATGCAGCCAGAAATGGAAAAGCGGTAACAGTATTTTTAGAATTAAAAGCCCGTTTTGACGAGGAAGCAAATTTGGAATGGAAATCAGTTATGGAGGAGGAAGGTATTCGTGTACTTGTTGGGGTTCCCAATAAAAAAGTACATGCAAAACTTTGTGTGATTCAAAAAAGAATTAAAGGGAAATTAACTAAATACGGATTCATAAGTACGGGCAATTTAAACGAAAAGACAGCAAAGGTATATGCTGACCATTGCTTGTTAACAGCCAATGTGTCTTTAATGAATGAAGCTACCCGCATTTTTACCTATTTGGAAAATTGGCAACAAGGTGATAAGCCAATTGCAAAAATGAGTAACTTACTCATTTCACCTATAAATATGCGTAATTCAATTTTGCACTTAATTGAAAATGAAATTAAGTTCGCAAAACAAGGCAAGACGGCAAAAATAATAATCAAGCTTAACTCTTTAACAGATATAACTTTAATTGAAGCCTTATACAAAGCCATTAAAGCTGATGTAGAAGTACATTTAATAATAAGAGGTATTTTGACATTGAAACTTAAGAGCGATAAAGCAAATCATAAACTAAACGCCATTAGTATAGTAGATCAGTATTTAGAACATGCAAGGGTTATGATATTTCATAATAATGGAAATGAAAAAGTATATATTTCAAGTGCCGACTGGATGATACGAAACTTAGATCACCGAATAGAAGTAGCAGTTCCAATTAATGACATCACTATAAAAAAGGAACTGATTGAAATCATTAATATTCAACTAAAGGATAATCAGAAAGCAAGAGTACTTGACTCTGAATTAATGAATAAATATGTACCTTTGATTGGTAGAAAGTATAAATCACAAGAAGAGACTTACCAGTACCTAAAAAGGAAAAAATAATAAATTGATACTCGCAGCAATTGATATAGGAAGTAACGCAGCTAGACTACTCATTTCGGAAGTAATTAAAAACGGCAAAGAAGTTGAGTTTAACAGGTTAAACATATTGCGTATCCCCTTGCAACTAGGGTTTGATGTTTTTGAAAAAGGATTCATTGGTAGTAGAAAAAAAAGAATGTTAATTGACACCATCAAAGCATACAAGCAGTTGATGAAAGTGTATGAGGTTGAACATTATATGGCCTGTGCAACTAGTGCGATGCGTGATGCACAAAACAGCAAGGAAATTATCAAAGAAATTGAGTCAGAGACAAGTATTGAAATTGAAATTATAACGGGTGAATTAGAGGCCGAAATTATATACGAAAACCATATTGCCGAATTGCTTGACAAAGACCATAGTTATTTATATATGGATGTGGGTGGTGGTAGCACCGAACTCACTTTATATTACAATAATGAATTGGTGCTTCAAAAATCTATCAATATTGGCACAGTAAGGCTTTTAACAGATAAGGTTAAAGACGATACCTGGGAAGAGTTAAAAGAAACATGCAAAGGTATTGCCAAAAAATATGATCATATTACTGGAATTGGATCTGGGGGCAATATCAATAAGATATTTTCCCTACTTAGATCAAAGGATGATAAATTTCTTCAAGTAGATGCAGTAAAAGAAATGCATAAGGACATGCAGCAATTAAATATCGATGAAAGAATGAAAAAATATAATATTAAAAAAGATAGAGCAGAAGTAATTTTGCCAGCTTTATTAATTTATACTAATATTTTTAAGTGGTGCAATGTTGAACAAGTACTTGTTCCTAAAATAGGACTCGCTGATGGTTTAATCCATCACTTATATGACCAAATATTAAAGGGGAAATAATAAAATGTAAACAAAGCTAATAAACAGGCTTTAAATACTGTTTTTTAGAAATTTTGAACCCTCTTGATGTATAAAAATTTTGATTTAAAGTTGAATTAATTTTACAACTCACTTTCATTTTGTACGCATTTTTATCTTTAGCAAAATTTTCAAGATAACTATACATGAAATCAGCAGCTCCTAATTTTCTAAATTTTGGAGTGATAAAAAATTCTTGAATTTCTATCATTGGCCACTTATCAATTAAATATTGACTTTCATTAGCAATTAACAGCCCAGCCCTATCGGTTGTTGTATGGTGAGCATCTAAAATGAAAATGAAATAACCAACCGCCTTTAATTTGTTTTTTAATAAAGTTTCAAACTCATTCAATCCAATATTAGATTGATTAATTGCAGTCACAGATTGATGAATGAATTCAAGATCTGATAGTTGAGCTTTTCGAACTTTATATAATGGCAATGGAGGCATGGAGCAATAAAATAGTTGGATAATTATTCTAATTCAAAATTCACCATTTTATAATTAATTAACCTTGTATTAATATTATGTAATTGTTAAGTAGTATAAAAAATGGCCTCCAATTGGAGGCCATTTTGATAAATATATTTGATCGACAATTAGAAGTTGAACTTAACTCCCAATTGACCTTGCCATCTTGAATTGATTGGATCTACTGAGTAGTACTGACCACCTACACCAGTTGGCTTAACAAAGTTGAATGTTGGAGTGTAGCCTGTTGAAGGCGCACCTGCAGCTTTACCATTTGCATCAGTTACAAACTTTAAGAAGTTTACTGTGTAGTTATTTAAATTAGTTACAAAGTTAATATGGCCCCAATCATTGTTGATTAAGTTTAATACATTGAATACATCTAAACTAACTTGTAATGATTGTTTAGAATTGTTTTTATTCAATTTGAATTCATGCATTAATTTCATATCTAAATCGTGTACCCAAGGTGTACGTAATCCGTTTCTTTCAGCGTATTGACCTTTTCTTGTTTTTAAGTAAGGATCGTTATCAATAAATGTGCTTAAGTCAGCCCATTGTTGAGCAGCAGTATAAGTTCCATTATCCTTTAACTTGATATCTGATGCATCCTTTGGAATATAAGGCAATGGAGCGTTTGATCCGTTACCAAATGGTGCTGATTGATAAATTAAGCTATATGGATTACCAGACTGACCTGAGTAAACAAATGCTACTGAAGAAGAATTCATTTTGTTCCAGATAAAGTTGCTTGAAAAAGTGGCGACAATTCTATGACGTAAATCAAAGTTAGAATATGCTAAAGCAGAATTACTTGGAGTAATTGTTGGATTAACGTTGTAACTACTTTCCCAAGAGTTACGAATACCATTGGTAATATCCTTACTCATACCATAAGTATATGCAACGCTCCAATTGATATTAGCAATGGTTTTGCCAAGTGAAATATTGTTTGAAGCTTTTGATAATTGTGCTGTTAAGTTATATCTATATCCTTCGCTAGTATTTGTTAAATAGTAAATGTTTGAATAGTTTGAATTGTATTTACCACCTACATATACTGGAGTTTGAGTAGGTCCAGAAGTAAAGTAAGCTACAGAATCTTTTAAGTTAATTTGCTCATACTTTACATCATAGATTGTTTTAGTGAATAAAACATCTCCTGTAAACTTATAACCATTACCAAATTTGTAATCAACTGCTAAACTACTTCTCCATACTGTTGGTAATTTAAAGTTGTTATCAAAAATGTCCAACTCTCTTGTTGCACTTCTTGAAGTTCCACCGTATTTAGTTACAGTGTCTTTTAACTTGTCTGTATTGAACGCTAAAGGCACAGTTGCGCCTGCGGCTGGTCCATTCCAGTCAATATTTCCATATGTACTTCCACTTAAAGTATAAGCATATCCGTACCAAGCAAATGGAACTTTACCTGTGAAGATACCAGTACCACCTCTAATCACAACAGATTGGTCACCTTTCACATCATATGTAAATCCTAAACGAGGAGATATAGCTAAACGAGAAGGAATTTTGTCAGTTAAGGTATTAAACGCTGGAGCACTATAAGTAGGATTTGCTGAAGCATAACCTACAGCATTTGTTCCGTTTAAACCAGCATCCAATGTAGGTTGATTGCCAACATAAGAATAATCAAAACGGATACCTGGGCTCACTTTAAATTTGCTGCTTGCAGAGATTTCGTCTTGGAAATATGCACTCATTAAAGCAACTTTAAATGGATTCGGAGGATTATTGTAAATGCCATTTCTTGTACCATCAACACCTGGAGCAGTTACAAATGCACCACGAATACGGCTAGGATTATCAGCTAAGAAACTAGATAAACCTCTTGAATATTCCCAACGACCATTATAAGAGTTAATGAATCCATAAGATAAATCATAAAATTCATTATGAGTTCCTAATGTAAACTTATTGATTCCTTTTGTAATTGTTAAGTTATCAGATAATTCAAAAGTTGTTTGTTTTAAATTATAGATAGATGCTTCTCTCCAAGTACCTAATGTAATACGACCATTATCAATATCAATATATGGAGCTAATGTACCTGGGAAATCACGGTACTCATGTACATTAATATAACTCACATTGAATTGGTTATTAACGCTATTGCTAAACTTAGTTTTTAATTCAGCAGTTAAGTTTATGTTCTTAGTATTCTGTGTGAAGTCAGTTGAACCAAATTGGAAGTTAGTAGCTGAACGCTCTAAGTTATTTCCACTACCACTTGTATAAATACCACGAACAGTCAATGTATTCTTATCATTTAAGTTGAAATCTAAACGGCCAAATAATTTATCACTTTTAGTGAAAATCTTATAAGCGCCTAAATAACTTCCTGGATCATAACCATATTTAGTTTGTAATTTATTTACGATTGATTGTGCTTCAGTTAAAGTAATTGCAGCACCTGGATCACCAATATTATAAGAACTTGGCTCTTGACGATCTGTTCTTTCGTAATTCAAAATAAAGAACGCTTTGTTTTTTACAATTGGACCACTAATTGTAACACCTTGGTTGTAATCATAAAAGCTAGAAGCCATTGGTGTTTTTAAACCATCAACACTTTTCCCAATTAAACTAGCATTACGCATATAATTATAAACACTACCATGAATTTCATTAGTTCCACTTTTAGTAACAGCATTCACACTACCACCAGTAAAGTTTCCTAATTTAACATCATAAGGCGCTAATTGAACTTGCACTTCTTGAATAACATCCAAACTATATGGATTCGTTCTTGTTCCAGACCCTGCAGCACCTGATTGACCACCACCACTTGTACCACCAGCTGAGTTACTAAAACCAAATGCATCATTGTTGATTGCACCATCAATAGTTAAGTTGTTGTAACGGAAGCTAGATCCCGCAAATGAGTTATTATTTGATTGTGGAGTTAATCTTGTAAAATCGCTTAAGCTTCTACCCAAAGTTGGTAATGCATTTAATTGTCTTGTGCCAATCACAGTACCACCTTCAACTCTTTTTTTACTGTTGCTGTTTACTACTACATCTGTCAGTTGATTCACTTTAGAAGTCATGATGATATTTACATCAGGATTGTTTCCTAATGTTAAAGTAACATCATTGTAGTCTTGGTCTTTAAAACCAACCGAGCTAATTTTAATTGAATAAGGTCCACCTGGTTTTAAGTTAGGTGCCACAAACAATCCTTTTGCATTGGATTGAAAAACAACCGTAAAACCAGTAGGAACATGCGTCAATTTGATAGTTGCACCTGCAACTACTTCATTTTTTTCGCTAGTCACACGACCACTCAATGTCGATGACGTTTCTTGTGCAAATGCATTGTTTAGGAATAATCCCAAAACGATAAACATTAAAAGCTTTTTCATTTTTCTTTAATTTGAACCACAAAAGAAAGAAATAATGAAATGTTAAAGTCTATTTCAATGTTACCAAATTGTTACACTTAGGATTAAATCAATGTGAAGCCAATGTTACCAAATTGTTACCAGATTTAAATACGATTAAAATAAGTATTGATAATCAATGATAATTCTATTTTTTCGACAATCTAATGATATTGTCAGGTGCATTTAAACTGATGACATTAAGATTGATTTCAATCCCATTTTCGGCGACTTTTGTTTTTATTTTTGATTCATTATTTAACAACTGGACAGCACTTGCATCATAATTTCCAGGAATGAAAACGGTTCCATTTTCAGGCTTTTCAAATAGATGTAAATAAACAAATTTTGAATCCTGTGTAGTTACTCCATACTTTTCAGGCTTCATAGGCCCTCCTCTAGTACCATAAATGGTGTGGCCATATTGTTTAGTCCATTTGCCCACTAAAGCAAGGGTATCCGTAAATTCCTTGCCTATTTCCCCATTGGGCATTGGACCTACGTTTAATAATAAATTGGTATTACGGCCAGCAGCATTCACCAATGTTTTGATGACTTCATTATAGGTTTTATAGTGATGGTCATTAATTTTAAAACCCCAAGAATCATTCATCGTAATACATGACTCTAATGGAAGTGTAGAAGCTGATTGAAAATTAAACCCAGCTGTATTTTGACCAGGCAAGTCTTGTTCAAACATTTGAAAATCTTCCCCATTAATTGGATCTAAATGATGATTATTGCCAATCATACAATTGGGCTGTAGCTTATGTATTAGCCCATAAATTTGATCATACTTCCAATCAATACGCGAAGTCCTGTCCGCAGATCCTTCTACATTGGTTTGATCCCAATGTCCATCAAACCAAATGCATGAAATGAATCCGTAATTAGTCAATAATTCAGTTAATTGATTTTTCATGAACTGCAAGTACGATGCATAGTTACTCTTTTGTGTACGACCTGCCTTTTGCCCTGTCCTTCCTGTTTCATATGGATAATCATCACGACTCCAATCCAATGTCGAATAATATAATCCAAGTGCAATGCCTTGCTTTTTGCATTCCGCAGCCAATTGCTTTAGTGGATCCTGTTTAAATTGTGTATTGGTAATTTTCCAATCAGAATATTTTGTATCCCAGTTGGAAAAGCCATCATGATGCCTTGTAATAAAAACGATGTACTTCATGCCCGCCCCTTTTGCCGTGCTCACCCACTTTGCTGCATCAAATTGAGCAGGATTAAATAGTTTAATTAATTTTTTATAATCCTTTGCTTGTATTCCATGATTTTCCATTACCCATTCTCCATCGCCTAATACACTCGATGCACCCCAATGAATAAACATTCCAAACTTACGATCCTGAAATGCAGTCCTAGTAGCTAAATTACCTGTTGTTGGAGTATATTTTTGTGCCTGTGTATGCATTACAAAAAGGCAAGCAAATGCAGCTATGAAATTTTTCATGTGGCTATAATTTTTATCGTTGAATAAATTTAATTAAAAAACGACAATAAAAATGCCAATATACCTTAAAATAAATGAGGGACTCGAATACCTTAATTAATCTAACTTGTAAACACTGTGTAGGTCATCCGTGTTTTTAAAATTCACCCCTAAATCATTGATAAGCCCGTCTTTTACATCATAAGCCCATCCGTGTAAATGCAAATCCTGTCCACGCTTCCAAGCATTTTGCACGATAGAGGTTTTGCCTAAATGGAATACTTGTTCAATCACGTTAAGCTCCACAAATCGACGGCCTCTTTTATATTCATCCTGTATTGCATCCAGCTCCTGATAATTAATGCGATACACATCTTTCAAATGCCTTAACCAGTTATCAATTAATCCTAGTTGTTTATTATTCATTGCAGCTAACACACCTCCACATCCGTAGTGACCGCAAACAATTACATGTTTTACTTGTAGTACTTCAACCGCATAAGATAAAACACTTAGCATATTCATATCACTATGCACCACCATATTGGCTATGTTACGATGCACAAATACATCTCCTGGTTTTGTGCCAGTAATTTGATTTGCAGGCACCCTACTATCAGAACATCCAATCCATAAATATTCGGGATTTTGAGTATTCGCCAAATTATTAAAAAAATTAGGATCTAGTGCCAATTGTTCAGCAACCCATTTTTTATTATTTTCTAATAACTTATTGTAAGACTTTTCCATAAATCAAAATCATTTTACTAGTCAAAAATAGGTATAATAGCTTAATTTTAATTAATGAATATTTTAATTGAATGTCTTGGCTGGATTGCATCCGTATTAATCGTTGGCTCCTACGCACTAAACATAACAGGTCGTTTACATGCCGAAAGTAAATGGTATGTGTGGGCGAATATTTTTGGCGGTTTATTTTTTGTTATAAATACCTATTTTCACCAAGCTTACCCAAGTATGGTAGTGAATATTGTTTGGGTTATTATTGCAATCATTATGATTGCTAAAGGGAAAAAGAAGGATTAATTTTTTTTGAAATTATAAATACATAATGAGTACTGCAAAAATTCATATCATCAATTTAATTAAATGGATTTTCATTTGCATTATTGTAGGTATACTTATTGGATCCACCACTTCCTTCTTTTTACATAGCTTAGATTTTGTAACCAATTGGAGAGAGACGCATTCTTGGATAATATATAGCTTACCCATTGTTGGATTTACAATTGGCGCTATGTATTATTACTTTGGTGCAGAAGTTAAAAAAGGAAATAATCTTTTATTAGAGCAACATAATAGTCCCGAGTCCAAAGTCCCATTTAAAATGGCGCCACTGGTTTACATAGGAACTATATTAACACATTTATCAGGAGGTTCGGCAGGTCGCGAAGGTACTGCTGTACAAATGGGCGGTGCCATTGCAGATCAGTTTACGGGTCTATTTAAATTAAATGATACCCAACGAAAAACAATTTTAATTATTGGCATTAGTGCAGGATTTGCAGCCGTATTTGGAACACCTATTGCTGGTGCAGTTTTTGCTTTGGAGATTATGTTGTTTAAAAATATTAGAGTCGCTGATATTTTGCCAAGCTTTGCCACAGCCTATATTGCACACTACACTTGCTTGGCATGGGGCATACATCACACCGTATATTCCATTACTTCAATACCCAATTTTGGACTTAATGTAATTGTGCCCATATTTTTATCAGGGCTTATTTTTGGAACTATTGCCTTATTATTTACGGCAACAAATGGAGTTTGGGCAAAAATATTTAGCAAAATTAAATATGAACCTTTACGTCCATTTATTGGAGGTATTATTTTAATAATTGCAATTTTACTTTTAGGATACCATAACACGGGGGCTGGAGCTTTCTCATTTATAAACACTAAATTTATTGGACTAGGCATTCCAAGTATTAGTGATTCATTTGTAGCCCCTGCTGGTCAATTTGATTTTTTAATAAAATTAATATTGACCACTTTTACTTTAAGCGCGGGTTTTAAAGGCGGCGAAGTAACTCCACTATTTTTTATTGGCGCTACCTTAGGCAATGTGTTGTTTTTATTTATTCCTTTACCAATGGCTTTGCTTGCCGGTATGGGATTTGTAGCTGTGTTTGCTGGCGCCACCCATTGTGCAATTGCATCTATCGCATTAGGTTTTGAAATGTTTGGGATGGGGGCAGGCATTTATGTTGGGCTTGCAAGTATTGTAGCATATTTTTCATCAGGCTCCAAAGGAATTTATAGTGCACAATTAAAAGAAGGAGCGAAGTACCAATTTTACAATTACTTAAAACGCATTTCAGATTTATAAAACTTTTATTCAATGGCGATTTTAAAATTAGTAGAAACTGAACAGGAATTAATTGGATTAAAACAATTGCAAACAAATAATTTAAGAAGACTCATTGGTGAAGAAGAAGCAATGAAGGAAGGATTTGTAACCTCGGAATACAGCTTAGCATTATTGCAAAAAATGCATGCTATATACCCATCTATTATTGTTAAAGAAGGAGATGAAGTTGTTGGATATACTATTGTAACCAATAAAGGAGTATATGGAGAACATCCCGAGGTAGATCATTTGTTTGATACCCTTGATGCCACTAGGTATAATAATATTTTTTTAAAAGAGGTGACTTATATTATGATTGGGCAGGTTTGTGTTGGTAAATCACATCGAGGACAGGGATGGGTTCCTAAAATGTATGATTATTATAAAAAACTTCATGCAAAAAATCACCAATACTTAGTTACAGATATTTCACAAGCCAATAAAAGATCCTTGCGTATGCATCAAAACATTGGATTTGAAACCATTGGTGTGATTGAGCAAGTTGGCACAGGATGGAATATTGTATTGTGGGATTGGAACAAATAAGTATAATTAAAATCGTAAGACTTTTAGTCACGCAAAACGGGTCTTGTCAAACAAGTTGGCCCACCGCCACCCTTAACACTAATTTCTGCTCCCTCGTATTCAATTACTTTACAGCCTGCTTTTTCTAATCTTGATTTTGTAATGGGGTTGCCCTTTACCATTAAGCAAACGCTTGGTGCCAAAGCCAAAACATTACAACCCATGCTATCAAATTCTTCATCGGGCACTTCCACTAATTCATAGCCACGCGCGATTAATTCATTTCTAAAAATGATGGGGATTAATGGAGAATACACCACAGCAATATTAGTATCCACAGGACTTAACACAGACATTAAATGAAAAACATCTGATGGTCCTTTATAATGTGGCATAGATACCGGCATTACTGTCACACCCTGTGGCGCTAATAGCGCAGCTAATTGACGAATGCCTTCTTCATTGGTTCTATAAGTATGTCCTACCGCTAAAGTTTTTTCATCTAACCAGGCAACATCACCCCCTTCAACAGTTCCTGGTGCTGTAATTACCCCTAACACTGGAATACCATTGGCTTCAAAAGCACGCTTTTCGGCAGCTGGCTCATTGATACGGCCTTCCTTTCCCATATTACAAATGATCATTCCTCTATTGGTAGCAATTGCAGCATCTCTGCAATAAATAGAATCCATATTCACAGTATCGTCTTGAGGCAAATACAAAACCTCGGTTCCATTTTCGATAAATATTTTTTCAAACGCATCATACTCTGATAATGCTTTTGCGATCTCGGGCTTGCCTAAATAATTAAGTGCTTCCCAATGTTTTGAAATATGTACATCATCAATAAAAGCAGCTGTTGCTTTTTTAATAAATACTGTTTTTAACTTACCTGATTCTGAATGAGCGCTCATACTATTTTAAATTAATTGTTTAGTGATTTGTCTCTCTTGATTATTGCAAAAACATAAATAGGAACCGAAAATAAAGTGAGGAAGAATCCCCAAAACACCGTTTCCTGACCTAATCCTACCATAATCCAAATGCAAAATACAAAAGTTAAGCTAGCTAATAAAATAGCAATTATTGCTGCAATACTATTTGTGAAATTTTTTCTAAACCTTAATATGATAAAAGAGGCTGTACAAAATACATAAGGGATAATAATGGTAGAGGTTGTCAATAAAATTAAAAATTGAAACTGCGCCACCAAACCTTTTGTATAATTCATTGCCATAAATACAGATACGAACAAACTAGATATTACAATACCAAGTGCGGGCACTCCTTTGCTATTTTTGCGCGCAAATAGGGCTGGAAATAATTTGTCATTAGCAATGGCAGCAGGTAATTGGCCTTGGATTAAAATATATCCATTCAATGCACCAAATGCAGCAATAGCGACTCCAGCACTTACCCAATACTGTGCGCCTTGTCCCCAAATCATTATGGCTGCATCCGCAAATGGAGTTACACTCGTTTTTAATTGTGCTGCTGGTATCATGCCCATAATACTAACTGTACTCAATATATAAACAATCGTAGCAATAAGGGTTCCTAGCGTGGTTGCTTTTGCAACCGTAGCAGCTGAATTCGCTACACTTCCCGATGGTATCGTTGCACATTCAATTCCTAAAAATGCAAAAAATGTAAGCGTCGTTGTTGCGGTGATAGCTGCAATATTTGAAGTACCACTATTGTTAAATGGTAAAAAATTATTCCAATGAATGTAAAATAAACCAACTAGGCCAATTAACACTATCGGCACTATTTTTAAAATGGTAGTCACTAATTGTAAAATGCCCGAAGTTAAAATACCCAAAGAATTGATCCATGTCAATAACCAAATAGTTGCCAAGCCAGTAAAAGCAGCCAACAAACTATTCGTTGCAAGTGCAGGAATAAAAGTACTCAAGGCACTAATAAATGAAACAGTAATAGCTGCATTGGTGCACCATACCGAAACTAAATAACACCAAGCCACCAAAAAACCGGCAAAGTCACCCAAGCCTTTTTGAGAATAGGCATAAGGTCCGCCGTCGGCAGCCGGCATTAACTTAGACAAATTAGCAAACACTTTGGATAACAAAAAGGCTCCAATGGATGCGCAAACCCAACCCACTAAACTAATCCCACCAAAGCTGGCTAGGGTTGCTGGCATCATAAAAACACCCGCCCCAATCATATTGCCCACTACTAAGGAAGTGCTTGTCCATAAACCCAATTGTTTTGTTTCCTGCATTGTGTTAAGATAAGCAAAGAACCGGAAATACGGAAACCCGCATTCAAAAATCTTGTCCAAGTTTTGGGAATAAAAAAGGCCCCGAATAATCGGGGCCCTTTCTTATATACTAGTTGTATAAAATATTACCAGTTTGGATTCTTAACTGCGGCAGAACCAGCAGCAGGAGCATTTTTTCCAGTTTCATCACCTGGAACATCCCAATAATCCATAAAGTTATAGTTGATATTAGCGTTAGTGTAAACTACTTTGTTAAAGATCAAAGTAGCGCCATAACGACCACCGCCATTAGCGATGCTGTAAGTCCAACCCCAACGTCTTGCATCAAACCAAGATAAACCACGGAAAGCAAGTGCAGCACCTCTTTCTTTAGTTAACTCAGTTAAAGCAGCAGTAGCAGAGATTGAAGTTGCTAAAGCAGCAACACCAGCTTTTTGATATGTACGAACAGCGTTAATTAAAGTAACACCACCAGCAACATCACCAGTTCTGATTTTAGCCTCAGCTAACATTAAAGCATTTTCTTCATAAGATGGTCCGATATAAACTTCGATACCACCAACTTGCTTAGAACCTAATACAGGAACAGTTAATCCTTTAGCAGCACCATCCACTAAGCTATAACGCGTAGTGTTTGTATTTGCATCACCATAGAATACACCATCAGCAGTACTGAAGTTAGCTAAACGAGCATCCCCTGTACCAAAGTTAGCAACTAAACGCTCAGATACTTTATAAGTAGTATTTTGGTTAGAAGCAGCAGCAATTGAAGCTACTGTACCAGAAGTTGCAGAGAAGAATGAGTTAGTACCAGAAGAACGACCTGTAAATACGAAGTCTCCTTGACCGATACCAGCATTAGCATAAGTAATTACTTGTGCCCAATCAGCTGCAGTTGCAGCAGGGATAGAAGCTTTAGCAATAGTCGCACTTGTGCTACCATTCACAAAAGGAGCTAATCTGTTTACAACGATATTTCTAGCCAACAAAGTGTTGATTGACTTGATAAATTGTGCAGTAGAAGGTGCTTTACCTAAACCAACTTGGTTTTGTTGAGGAATTAATTGAGCAATCATTGTTAAATAATCACTTTGACTAGAAATGCTAGACAATGTAGTTTGAGCTAACTTTAATTGTTTGTCAGACTCAGCAATGATTGCATTATGATCTACATATTTGTTTACAATAGTAGATGATTTGTCTTCAATTAAACCAGCATAATACATGCTACCTAATTGAGCGTATGCATAACCTTTCCAGAAATAAGCCCAAGCTTGCACAGTCTTTACTTTATCAGCAGACAATGAAGAAATTGAACCTACATTTTCTAATGCAATATTACAACCGTTGATCATAGCGTACATATTTGTCCACTCATAATACAATGCGTTGTTACCATTAGCAGTTGAAGCTGGATCGTTAAAACCACGAATGATACCAGTTGCTTGAGGTGAAGTGTTTGTAAAAGTTGTTGCTGCAGCATTTGTAGGATCAGCTACAAAACTATCAGGAACACCCATAGTAGTTGTTTGGTTGTTTGAACCTTGACCACCACCTACAACGTCTCCCATTAACTCACGGTAACCCCATGGTAATGAAAAATAACTATCACCTAACCAACCATCACCGTAACTGAAACCGTTCCAGTATACGCTACCTTGAGCATATGCTGCGATTCCACCTTCCGTATTTACGTTACCCGCAAAAGTCGGGTCGTTCGGGTCCTTCACATCAAGTTGTTTCGTGCAAGAGCTAGAAACTAACATGATGGCTGCGACCGCCAAGATGTACAAACTGTACGATCCTGATGTTCTTTGTTTAAAATTTATTAATCTTTTCATCTGTTATACTTTTTTTATTTAGGTTAGAATTAGAATCCAAGGTTTAATGAAAGTTGGAAAGATTTCATATTTGGAATCGTACTATGGTCAACACCTCTATCATAAGAAGAGTTAGATGCACCTGAACTAATTTCTGGATCTAAACCATCATATTTAGTAAAGGTTAACAAGTTACGACCACTCAACACCAATTGTGCTTTTTTAGCCCATTTGATATCTGTGAATTTAGCTAAGTCAATACCTAGAGAAATGTTTCTTAATCTAACAAAAGACGCATCAGAGTAGAAGAAATCTTTTGTAACGTTGTTACCAACACCTTTAGCTGTATTACCTAATGCATAGTAAGCACTTGCATAGTAAGCAGACCAAGCACCAGTTTGACCACCAATTGTAACTGGTTTAGCAAAGTCACTGCTGATACCATCACGATACATCCACTCTTTAGTTTGCTCATACAAGTGTGCACCATTTACCCAATCAAATTGGAATCCAAAAGTGATAGCTTGTTTGAAAGTAAAGTTGTTGATGAATGAAGAAGTGAAGGTAGGGTTAGGATCACCTAAAGAACTTGCTTCGTCAGAGAAGAAAATTGATTTAGATGCAGTATTCACTACACGACCATTTACAATTTCATATTTGCTTTGATCAGCAGCAGCAATAAATGGAGTTTTTCCATCAGCTCTTAATTGAGAAACGCTAGTTAAAGCTTTGTAACCATATAACTCACCAATCTTACGACCAGCAGCTAATGCTAAACCTGTAGAACCAGCATAAGAGATCAATGGTATATCACCACCTTCTACTTTATCAATCATAGAAACTTGGTGTCCCCAGTTTGTTGTGAAATCCCAAGAGAAATTCTTAGTAGTAACAACTGGTAAGCTTAC
>CANCEU010000028.1 GCA_947375185.1 Chitinophagaceae bacterium | reverse complement strand
GTTGCGTGTAAAAGGCTTAATTTGCGATCTAAATTGGGTGCTGTTGTACTCATACACTAGCAAGATAATAAATAAAGGATAATAAATTACGATATTAAGATGGACTCAAATTTCACAACCGTTAATTGGGCAAAAGACGCCACTATTTATGAGGTGAATATCAGACAATATACACCAGAGGGAACTTTTGCTGCATTTCAAAAGCATTTGCCTAGGTTAAGTGAAATGGGGGTTAACATTTTGTGGTGTATGCCTATAACACCTATTAGTGATAAGGTTAAAAAAGGGAGTTTAGGAAGTTATTATGCTTGTAGTAGTTATACCAAAATTAATCCGGAGTTTGGTAATGAGGATGATTTTTTACATTTAGTAAATGCTGCCCACGATTTAGGAATGAAAGTTATTATTGATTGGGTGGCGAATCATACTGGTCGTTTGCATGAGTGGATGGAATTACACCCTGAATGGTTTTCACGTGATGCATCAGGATTATTTATCGAACGTAATGGATGGGATGATGTGGTGGATTTAAATTATGCAAATAATGATATGCGCAATGCATTAATAGGTGCAATGCAATATTGGGTGCGTGATTTTAAAATTGACGGATTTAGATGTGATATGGCGCATTTGGTGCCTTTGGATTTTTGGGTAGATGCACGTAAAGCTGTTGAAACTATTAAGCCATTATACTGGTTGGCTGAATGTGAGGAGGTAAATTATCATAAAGTATTTGATACAACTTATGCTTGGGCGTTAATGCATGCATCTGAAAAATTAGCAAAACATGAAGTAGGTGTAAATCAGCTATACAATGTTTTACATGACTATGCGCAATACCCAGCAGGATCTAGTAAATTATTGTTTACCAGTAATCATGATGAAAACAGTTGGAACGGAACAGAGTATGAAAAATTTGGAGCTGCTGCAAAAGCATGGGCCGTGTTTACTCAAACTTGGAAAGGCATTCCATTAATATATAGTGGACAAGAGATACCTAATAAAAAACGATTGGCCTTTTTTGACAAGGATCAATTGGATTGGTCAATGTCCCAACCTACGCTTCACG
Source organism: Chitinophagaceae bacterium (assembly GCA_947375185.1). GTDB lineage: Bacteria > Bacteroidota > Bacteroidia > Chitinophagales > Chitinophagaceae > Sediminibacterium. The sequence continues at coordinate 28,946 of CANCEU010000028.1, read as the reverse complement.
ATTTTTATAAAACACTTAGCGTTTTGCGTAAATCGCATAAAGCAATAACAAGTGGCGAAACATTTAATTTACCCACGGACGCCAATGGCGTAATGGCCTATATCCGACATGATGCCGATGCTACAGTCCTTGTAGTGCTGAACTTATCTCCTGATCATCATAAGGTTTCCTTTTCGAACGAAAAACTACATGGGTCGTTCCAAAATCTGTTCTCAGGCTTTAATTATTCATTCCAAAATGAAGCTTCCTTTGAATTAATGGCTGGGGATTATTTAGTGTATGTGAAGGGGTAGGTGCAATAAATTTAACTAAGCCGCAATAAGCGGCTTAGTTGGTAAAATTGTTTCTAATGTATCTTCTTTCCAAATATGGGGCGTAAGGTTATCTTGCCACCTGTTGGTACTAGCATTTGCGGCGCCGTCACTAAAATTTATTTTTAGTTTGTCAATTTCATCTAAGTTGGTTTCTTTAAATGTAAACAACTTTAACGCGCTTGGGGGTATGTTGTTCTTTGTACATAAATACCAGTACTTATTTAAACGGGTATAACTTTGTTTTATTCCAGCTTCCATTTTTGGGTCTACATACCATTCACCAGTATATAATAAGGTATCTATTCTCCAAAAGTCGTAGTCCATTATCATATTTTCCATTATTCTTTTCACCCCATCTCCAAACGCAAAATGGTCAATGCAAAATGGAAATAAAAATTGTGGTTTTGTTAAACCATTGTTTGCAAATATTGCCCATTTTTCAAAGTCATTGCAAATAAGGCCTTCTTTTAAAATTTTTTTTCGAAGGCCAAATGGGTCTTCACTTCGTTGGAAACCAAACCTTATTTCCCTGGTGGTAACATGCCATAAATACCTTTGGGGTTTTAACACTTTTTCTAAGTTCCATTGGCAACTGCCATCCTTAATGGTTAGGCTTTTCATAACTATTAGTTTTAAATTTTTAAAATATAGCTAATACACTGCTGCATAAATGGAGGGTTCCATAAAGCAGTAGCTATCGGCTTTTAATCTTGATTATTGAATACTAATAGGAATGTTGTTACATCGTTTTCTGTTTTTATTTATTTGATTAGGTGAGGTTTAGTTCGGCAATGAGTTTATTGGTATAGTGAATATCCTCTTGTAAACTATTTTTTCTTTGTTTACTTAGCTCTTCAAAGTTTAATAAATATTTTTTCCAATGGATGGTTTCAGTTTCATAAATAGATCCTTCTGTTATGCTCCCATCATTAATGTCCAGTGCTTGGTATTTATTCATACCCGACAACATTGAACCACTTATTCTGTAAATGAATCCGTTAGCTGTTTTCATCAATGCATTGTGTTCCCATTCAACCAATAAACTACCAATGGAGTAGCTTCTTGAGCCAAAAAACAATGCACCACTATATAACCAGCTAGTACAAATTTTATAGTAGCCTTTGTTATTAAATATCAAGTCTCTGTTTTCGTATAACTTTTTAAAGTTTCTAAAAAGAATGCTTGAATTATCTTTCCATTTAGCTTCTTTACTTTTTATAAACCACATTTCATATAAACCTTCAGTAATATTTAAAACATGGTTATCGTCTATAATAAGGCAATTGTCTCTTACCAATGCTATGGGCATATAAGTTTCGTAACCAGTATGATCCTTCAAAATTAAATGAGGCTGGTTATTCATTTCTATATTCCCTAATACAGTGGTAGTATAGGTTTTAACTTTTCTGGGCATAAAACAACATTTAAAAGGTTACTTTAATATTGATTGCCAAGAGAATATATAAAAAGGGGATATTGCACTTTAGTTTGGCATCGCCCACATCTTATAATTTCCACCACCTTTTTCTCGCGACTAGGTTGGTTCAGCGTACACTGATCTTGATGTTTGTAGTGCAAAGATATATTATGATTTTAAATATTCCAAATATATATTTTATTTACTTTTTGTCTCAACAATTATTTTTCCATTTTTTACAGTTACACTAGTGTAAGTATTATTTCCACTTACATTTATTTTGACTCCATTTACAATAATGGTGCTTTGTGTATAACTATTTGATGTAAAAGAATGGTTGCTTTTTACCGTGTTGTTTTTTTCATTTGCCTTTGCAGATGTTCCAGTTTGATATGCTCCAAAATTTGCTTTGTGCTTTATGTCATAATCTTTTCTTAGATTAATATTTGACAATACACTATTGGCTTCGTTTATATTTTTAAATTGTTCTGCACCCTTAGGATTAATATCTGGATGGTATTTTTTCGACATCATGCGATAAGCCTTTTTGACTTCATCATTGGTTGCTGTTATTTTTATTCCTAATATGGTATAGTAATCTTTCATTTATTTTATATTAAGCATGTAGTTTATTTTATTACTCCTTTTTGTTTTAAATATTCGATACAATCTTCTAAGTGCTTGTCAGCAAAAGCATTTGAGTCAATTTCAAAGGGATTCTTTTGATACGTTAATTTGCGACTCAGAATGTCATAGTTCTTAAAGTTAGCATCGGTCATATGTTGAATGTTGTGTTTAACTTCATGTAGTATAGTATGTACAATTTGTTTAATTCTTTCCGTTTCAGTACCATGATGGCTATTTACATAAATTACAATTTTCTTTTTTCCAGAAAAATAACATCCAAGTTTCTTTTTACTCTCATAATAGGAAACCTCATACAATGGGTAATACTTGATTTTGTATTGCTTAAAAATAGGATTGCAGTAATACAAAACCTCTTTTACTAATTTAGGGTAGGCGCTTTTTAGTATAAGTTTTTTACCACCAAAGTCTTTAATTAAACATTCAATAAGTTTAATAGCGCAAAAGGCCATCCAGCAAAACAGTAAAAATATTTCTACGTCTTTATTCATTACTTTGTTTTAAAGTATTCGTTTAATAATATAACGGGATTTAAATAGTGAATTGAGTAATGAGCACCTTTATAATCATAGCTGTATAATTTAAATGGATTAGAAATAGTGTAATGAAGATGAGACGGAGTATGAATAGCATTGCCCGTATTACCTACCTTCCCAATTTCATCGCCTAAATTTACTACTGCAAATTTGTGGGTATCAATTTCACTTAAATGAGCGTAATAATGATATCTCATGTGAGGGTCCATAATTAACACAACATTGCCTCCAATTTTCCATACACCAGTGTACATTACAATACCTTTTGTAGCACTTATTACGGGTGTACCTGATTTAGCGAAAATGTCTATTCCCTTATGTTTATGTCCGTCCCTTGGGGACAAAAAGTCGTCTTGGCTATAACTATTTTTGGTACTTCCTTTTACGGGAGAAGTAAAATCAACTTTTGTAAATGCGAAAGAGCAGAAAGTCCCTATGATACCCACTAATAGGGCTAAAATGACGATAAATACATGTTTTCTTTTCATTTCGGGATTTTAAAAGGCAATATTAAAAGTTCACTTTCTAGTCTATCTGAAAAGTTAATGTTTTTTTATATAAATAAAAATTATTATATTAAATTTGAAGACACTAAAAAATAATTGACTTTCATTTCATATTCTTAATACGCTAGAAAGTATCCACCTATTTTTGTGGCACACTATTTGGACTCAATAACTTGACTAACTTTTAGACTTATAAAACGACCATTCCCATTATGTACAATATTCCCACGGACCAATTATTAGCTGCTGAATTACAAAATATAAACTTTCGTGTTTCTAAAACGAAAAAAGGTTTTTCATCTGGCTATTCTTTGTTAGACCAGGACTTAATGGGAGGTTTTCAAGCCGGGGAATTATATTGCTTTGGATCCGTAGTAGGAATGGGGAAAACAATGTTTACCTTAAACTTAGTTGTAAATCAATTACAAAGTTTAGCATCAAATGAAGTAATTGTATTTATTTCAACAGGAACAAGTCGTCCCGTTTTGATTCAAAAGTTATTGGCAATCGCAACTGGCATTGAATTAAGAAAGATTCAAGGAAGTGATTTATCTAAAGATGAACTAAGTACTCTAGAGGGTCATCCTTTTATAGATACCTTAAAATTAAACAACTTAATCATTGTTGAAAATAACAAACCATTTTTTGCTGATATCAATGTAACAATGAATGAATTAATAAAGGAAGGGAAAGTACCAAAGATGTTATTTATTGATTGTTTGCAGGAGGTACAAGTGCCAGATGAAAATACAGATAGAGAACAGGCTATTTTTACATTATTGAAATTGATAAAAGTGATGGCAGCGCAGGTAAAAGTCCCTATTTTATTTACTTCAAAAATAAGTAAGCGCGTTTTTTATCGCAAAGAGGGACAAATACCAAAGTTGGAGGACTTACTGCATTCTCGATATATAGCAAAGGTTGCTGACTATGTTTATATGGTGCTTCGCCCCAATTATTATGAAATTCCGGAAGGGCCTGATTTTAGTGGTTTGCCAGAGGAGTTTCATTTGTTTTGTAGAAAGAACAAACATTTGCCATTAGATGTTTTGGTTTTTTCTGCTGAATTGAAAAAGTATAAAATTTCACAAGAACTAGTCTATATCTCTTCAAAGAAAATAATATCATAATGAAAATATTAATTACGGCCGACTGGCATTTAGGCAAACGTCTTCATGGAGAGGACTTAAGTGAAGACATGCACTTATTTTTTGAATGGTTGCTAAAAACCATACAAGAGAAGCAAATTAGATATTTATTAGTTGCAGGAGATATATTTGATAGTAGTAATCCGCCGCATGAAGCAACGAGAATGTATTATTCATTTTTGTCTAAGTTAACTTCTCTTCAATGTAAAGCAATAATTACTGCGGGTAATCATGATAGTTCCTCTTTTATTGATGTCCCAAAGGAAATGCTTAGTCATTTTAATGTATCGGTGTTTGGTTTATTTCCAGGAATTGAAAATGTGGAACAAATATTCATTCCTTTAAAAGATGATTCCGGTAATGAAGTTGCAGTAGTTGCTGCAATACCTTTTTTGCAGGATCGTTTTGTAAGACAAGTAGGCGAAGGGGAAGGAGCTAAAGAGATTGCAGAAAAAATTAAGCAAGGGATGCAGAAATTGTTTAGTCAAATTGGAGATGCACTAAAAGAGAAATATCCTAATCTGCTTAAAATTGGAATGGCTCATTTACATGCACAAGGAACAGAAATAAGTGAAGCGGATAGAGAAATTCAAATAGGAAATCAAGAAGGTGTTGCTGCAAATGATTTAGATCAATTTGACTATTTGGCATTGGGTCATATACATACTGGACAAGCTGTTATAAAGGGTAAAATACAATATGCAAGTAGTCCTATTAGTTTAGGATTTACCGAAAATAAGTACAATCATAAAGTGGTGATGTTAGAGATTGAAAATAACGAAATTAAAGAGACTGAAATACGAGTACCTAAATTAAGATCATTGTATCAGGTGCAAGGAACAATGAATGAAATTGAAGCACAGGTAAAGACTTTGAAGCAAAAGTATACATTGCAAGTATTGTTAGATATTAAAATAGAAGAAGAAAAGTATGAATCTACAATTGCTGATCGACTGGTCGCTTTAAAAGAAAGTTTAGATACTGATGGTAGCATGAAAATAATAAACACACGTATTATTTACAAGGATAAAACGGCAGCTCGTTTTTCAAGTACTTTTAATACTAATGAATTAAGTAATCTTAAGCCAATGGATGTGTTTAAAACTTTAATCCAAAATAGAGACGAAGCAGAACAGTCAAAATTGATAGAAAAATTTATAGAAATAGCATCAGACACCACACAAGAATAATATGAAAATTATATCATTACATTTTAAGAATTTAAACTCGTTAAAAGGAGAGTTTAAAATTGATTTTACAACTCCTGCATTGGCAAATGCTGGGCTTTTTGCAATCACCGGGCCAACTGGTGCTGGTAAATCAACCATATTGGATGCGATTACCTTGGCTTTGTATAGCTATACTCCACGGCTTGAAGATATAAATGATGCAACTATTTCAGATAAAGGAGTTATTGTAACAAAAAATACAAGAGATGCTTTTTCACATTTAGAATTTGAAGTGAATGGACAAAAGTATAAATCAGAGTGGGCCATTACAAAAAATAGAAATGACAATTGGAATAAAGTAACTCATAAATTAAGTATTTATGACGAGGATAAGTTTGTGGCATTAAAAGATAAGGTGAGTGAAACAAAGGCAGAGGTTACAAAAATTACTCGATTGACTAAAGACCAGTTTACAAAAGCGATTGTGTTGAGTCAGGGAAAGTTTGACGAATTTTTAAAGTCTGGAAAAGATGATAGATACAAGTTGCTAGAAATCATTACTGGGACAGATATTTATAGAAAAATTGGCCAAAAGGTATTCAAGGCCTTGAGTTTGTTAAATGAGGAAGTAAAAGTGTTAGAAGCTCAAATGAAGGGCATTGATCGATTGACAAAGGAGGATGTTGAATTGTTTGAACTTAAGAAAGTAAATCTTGGTAATGAGGCAAATGAATTGAAAGCTGCCCTTGTTAAATTGAATCAACTTAAGCTAACTAAAGAAAATATTGACAATCTTGTAAAACAAAAAGCAAGTATAGTAACAGATTGGGAAATTCTACAAGAGAAAGAAAAAGAGTTTAAGCCATTTTTGACTAAATTAGATGAGCATGAAAAAGCACTGCCATTACAAGTAGATTTTAATGATTGGGTTAAAGCGTCTGAAGCAGTCAAAAAACATACAGCTGAATTACATGATTTAAATAACAGATTGAATGAATTGCAACAGCAAAAGGAAGGGTTGTTTAGTGAACTTTCGCTCATTTCAAATTTAGCAGTAGAGGAATCTAATTTTATTCTACAGTTGGAAAATTTTGTAAAAACGGTTACAAGTGTAGACGAAGATATTATTAAAGTAAATGCGGCTTTGGAGCAAAAAAAAGTAGGATTGAAAACATTGTTCGCGCAAATTCCTAGTAGTATTCATGATACAATCAAGCCAATTGCAAAATCGGATGCGCAATTGAATGAATTAATTAAAACCAATGATGAGAAGCTAAATGTTAATCCATTACCAGCTGGGTTTGATGTAACGAGAATTGGTGAGGAGATTGAGTTATTAAATGACAAGTCTCTATTATTGAAAGAAGTAATTGGACATAAGGCGGACCTAGAAAAATTAATAAGTTTAAAAACAACTCAGGAATCAAATTTAAGTAGTTTGCAAATTTTAGTTAAAGATTATGAAAAAGATTTTGCTGAATTAAGTTCTCTTAAATTAAAACAAGAAAAAGACTTACAGGTTGTACAAATTGCATATGATGCCAATCTTGCTTATATGAGCTTGGATTTGCATAGGAATAATTTGATCGAAGGAGAAGCTTGTCCTTGTTGTGGTTCATTGGAACATCCATATGTTAATACACAAAAAAAGGTTGACAATGAAATGGAAGAACAATTAAAAAAAATGAAACAAAATTTGAATGAAACAGAAAGTAAAACTGTAGAAATTCGAGAAGCACTGGTTTCATATACTTCTAAAATTGAATCTTTAAAAGAGTCACTTGATGATACTGGGAGTAATATTGTTATTAAAACAGGATTATGTACTGATGTTTTAAATAAGTTGCAATTATTGTCAGATACCACTAGTATTACCTTAGTTACTTTAGTTAATGACAATGCAAAGAATATTGAAAATTTAAAAGCACATAAATTATGGAATGAAACTAAGCAGCCACTTTTAACCTATGTCGGGTCCCTTGAAAAATATATTGAAGATGAATCAAGATTAGACCTTTTAACTAATAAAAGAAAAAGTTTGTACAGTGGAAATTCAATTTCAGATTTCAAGAACATTCAAGTGGTAAACTGGAATAATAATGAAAAAGATATCAAAAATACAAATGATGCTATTTTAACTACAACTGAAAATAAGGTTCAACAGCAAGATGCATACATGACTTTGAATAATAAACTAACTAAAAATGTAAAGGAGTTAGCTTTTGAGTCTATTGAACACCTCAAGTTGGTATTATTGTCTGATGAAATATTGGATAAATATAAGAAACAAAAAGCTGCTTTATTAAATGAAAGAGTAACGTTGGCTTCCAAAGAAGTTGAAGCTGAAAAGCAGTATCAAATAGAGACTAACAAGGATGATGAATCAATAGTTTATAATGATTTAGTAGAATTGATAAATGAAAAATCATTAATTAGAGATACAAAAAATAATGAGATTGGATCAATTACCACCAAGCTATCTGCTAATGAAGAAAATCAATCCAAATTTGATGATTTTGATTCCAGATTACAAACTGTTAAAATTAACCAGGGTTATTATAAAACCTTGTCTGAATTAATTGGAGACAAGGACGGAGACAAATTTAATAATATCATTCAACGAATCACACTTCGACTTTTATTTCAAATGACCAATGAGCGTTTGTGTACAATTATGGATCGCTATCAAGTTGATTTAGGAACTGAAAAGGATGAGGATGAAATTATTGTAATTGACACGTATATGGGTGATGAGCGTAGGGTTATTGATAGTGTTTCGGGTGGAGAGCGTTTTGTTATTTCATTGGCAATGGCATTAAGCTTGAGTGATTTGGCTTCGAATAATGTAAAACTAGAAAGTGTATTTATTGATGAAGGATTTGGTAGTTTATCGCCGGAGGAGTTGGATAATGCAATTTCCATGTTAGAACGCATGCAGGTAGAAAATGAGAAAACAATAGGTATAATTAGCCATGTTGAGAGCCTAAAAGAGCGGATTACGACTCAAATTGTCGTAAAAAAGGTCCAAAATGGGGAGAGTAAGATTTACTTAAAGCATTTAGATGGCGAGGTAAGTTTAGAAGTGGCATAATAACTTATTCACAAAGCTTATTCTTTACACAATAATATTTTTATATATGTTTTAATATTAATAATTTAGACAACCTAGCTCAATTACTCAATTTTCCCCAAAATTGTTAAGTTATTTTAATCAAAATCGTAATGGCTGAGAAAAAATATTTTATACCTGGTGCACCTTTCAAATTTAGCCGAAGCAAGGTTGAGCTTTTTACTGAATGCCCAAGATGTTTTTATTTAGATAGAGTAAAAGGGGTGAGCAGGCCTGCGGGTTTTCCTTTTAGTTTAAATAATGCAGTTGATACTTTGTTTAAAAAAGAATTTGATAGCTATAGAACAATACAACAAGCGCATCCTTTATTAAAATCCTATGATTTAGATTTGGTACCTTTCCAGCATCCAAAGATGGAAGATTGGAGATTCAATTTTAAAGGCGTTCAGGCAATGTATAAAGGGTATGAATATTTTGGAGCCGTGGATGATATTTGGGTTGACGATGCCGAAACCTTATATGTTGTAGACTATAAAGCAACAGCAAAGGAGGAAGTAGTGTCTGCATTAAGTACAGCTAGTTATCATGATTCTTATCGTAGACAAATGGAATTTTATCAATGGTTATTAAGACAAAATGGGTTTTCTGTTTCAGATACTGGCTACTTTGTTTATACTACTGGCGATAATACACAGCCTAATTTTAATAATGAGTTAAAATTTAGAACAAGACTTATTCCATATACTGGAAATGGTAACTGGGTAGAACCAACATTAGACAAATTAATTGTTTGCGCTTCACAAGAACAAGCTCCAGCAAGTGGCCAAGATTGTGCGTATTGTAAATTTGTTGATGAGAGAAGTAAATATTAAGATTAATAAAAAAAACATGCCAGTAGACTTATCCAATATATTAGTAGTAGGTATTTCCTCACGCTCCTTGTTTTCCTTGGAGCATGAGAATGAAATATTTGAGAAGGAGGGGGTAGCTGCTTTTAGAAAGTACCAGGAGGAAAATGAAAATGTGGTATTAACACCTGGCCCATCTTTTCAGTTGATAAAAAAACTATTGGACTTAAATAAAATAGCGAGTCAACAGATTGTAGAGATTGTGGTGATGTCCAGTAATAGCCCTCAAACAGGGATGCGTGTGATGAACTCCATTAAGGCACATCATTTGGATATTACGCGAATGGCATTTACAGGAGGAGAACCTATTAGTCCTTATTTACAGGGCTATGGGGTTGATTTATTCTTATCCAAGGATGAAGATGATGTTCAAGCCGTAATTGATTCAAAATTAGCGGCAGCAGCAATTATATTAAACGCTCCTGAAAATATTAAAACCCATCCCAATGTGGTGAAATTTGGATTTGATGCGGATGAGGTATTATTTACAAGTAGTGAGTACCGTTACCAAACCGAAGGATTAAATGCATTTTTGCAACATGAAAAAGAAAATGAAAATGTGCCATTACCTGCAGGGCCATTTGCAAAGTTCCTTTTAAAATTGTCACAAATTCAAAAGTATTTGCCCGGCCCTGAAGAATTATCGCCTTTAAAACTGGCCATCATAACTGCACGAAGCGGTGACGCTATTCAAAGAGTAGTGAACACTTTAAAATTATGGAAGGTATACATTCATGAAATTCACTTTTTGGGCGGCTTGTCCAAGGATAAAATTTTGGAAGCAGCAGCAGTAGATTTTTTCTGTGATGACAGTGAAGCACATTTAGTACCCGCATCCAAAAAAGTACCCACTGGAAAAGTGCCTTATGCCACAGGAAGTGAAATGAAAAATTTAGAAAAATAGTATAAAGATTAGATATAAAATTAGCAATATGAACATAACCGACGATATCCACCAACAGTTTGCCGAGTATTTTGAGGAGAAGGCTATTTGGCCTTATGCTTATATGCTTTCACAAAAATTAACCGAAGGAAATATTTGTATACCTGTGGATGAAGTGAAAGCGAATTTAGGATTATCACCTTATGATAGTGTAATGCCAACTAGTGATTTAGCTAAATATAAAAACTTAGTTACTTTACATACTGCAGGTGCTGCACCATTTGTTTTGCATAATGACCGATTGTATTTTCAGCGTTATTTTAAATACGAAACCAGCATTATTGAAAAATTGGAAAGCTTAATAGCTAATGAAGCCAATGTGGTAGCAGATAGAATTAGACAGTTGGAAACTCAATCCGATTTAATTAAAACACTTACTACCAATTATGATATTAATGGTTTAACAGTAAAAGAGCAAGTGGATTGGCAATTGGTAGCTGTATTGCAAGCCCTATTAAACAATTTTACCATCATCACTGGTGGACCAGGTACAGGAAAAACAACCACTTTGGCAAAATTGTTGATTGTATTGTATGCATTGGAGCCAGATGCAAAAGTAGCATTAGCTGCACCAACAGGAAAGGCATCCATGCGTATGTTTGAATCATTAAAAAGTAGTACACTGCCTTTTTCCGAGCAAACAAAAACAAAAATTGATAATTTAAAGCCTAGTACAATACATAGTTTATTAGGATATAAAAAAGAGTCAGTTAATTTTAAATACAATGCTGAAAATCCATTACCGTATAATTGGGTAGTAGTAGATGAAGCTTCGATGATTGACGTTCCTATGTTCTCCAAATTATTAGCGGCTTTGGGTGATAAATGCCGTATTATTTTATTAGGAGATAAGGATCAATTGGCATCGGTGGAAGCGGGAAGTTTGTTAGGTGATTTATGCCAAACCTTGCCAAGATTAAATATGTTTTCAAGTAAGTCGGCACAATGGATCAATCAATTTATTACGGAGCCTGCAAGAAAAATACAAGATGAATTTATTGGAGCGCACCAACAATTATTATCAAGCCATATTATTGAATTAAAGTACAGCCATCGATTCAATAGTCAAGGAGCTATTGGAAAAGTGAGTAAGGCAGTGATAGAAGGAAAAGTTGAAGAAGTGAAGTACCATATCGAAAATGCCCAAGTGTCCAATGTAATAGTGGATCAAACGTATGATTCGGCTTTATTGGAAAATTTCGTAACTGGGTATGCGGCATTTATGAATGAGTCAGATATTAAATTGGCATTAAAAAAGTTAAATGAATTAAGAGTATTGGTAGCAGTGAGACAAGGGCCAAGAGGCTTATATGCAACCAACAAAACCATAGAATTACATCTTCGTAAAATAGGGTTAATAAAACCTGATGGTGAGTTTTATGAAAACCGACCTATTATGGTCACTCGAAATTTGTATGATCTAGGTTTATTAAATGGTGATACGGGAATTATGCGTAAAGATGCTTCTGGAAACTTGAAAGTTTGGTTTGAGGATGGGCAAGGTGGTATAAAATCTGTTTTGCCCGCCTATTTAAATTATGCTGAAACAGCATTCGCTATGACAATACATAAAAGTCAGGGATCTGAGTTTGATAAAGTGATGGTTATTTTGCCGGAAGGGACTTCCAATGCTTTATTAACCCGTGAACTACTTTATACAGGTATTACAAGAGCTAAAACTAGCATAACGATTCAGGGTAAAATGGAAACAATTGAACATGCGGTAAATTCTTGTGTAAAAAGAATTTCAGGAATCACAGGAAGAATTGATCAAAAATAATTTGAAAAAGAAACTATGAGTATAAATTTAAATGTATCTAATTCATTGCAGCCATTATCTGGATTACTAGCAAACGATTTGAATTCAATTGATCAGAATCCGTTTGTAAAGCAGTGGGTAGTGACACAGACCGAAGGAATGAATAGTTGGTTAAAGCAAACAATTGCAAAACAAAATGGAATTGCTGCTAACATTCATTTTTGTAAGCCTAATGATATTATTACAGAGATCTATCGAAAAAGTATTCGATCTGGGAAAAGCATTGTTAATTCCGAGGATATACGTTGGTGTATATATGGGTTATTAGATCACCCTGATTTTTTAATTAAATATCCTTCAACTGCTAGTTATTATGAGGGAAATGATATTAAACGAATTGCATTAAGTGATGAGTTGGCCGATTTGTTTGATCAATACCAGGTATATAGACATGAGCAAATTAATGCTTGGAATATAAAACTAATGCATGGAGAAGCGCCAGAAAATTGGCAAGAGTGGTTATGGATGCATGTTAAAATAAAACTAGGTGACAGTTATCATGATAGAGTAGAAATGGCCAATACATTAATAGAGGCTTTAAATGATGATGATGTTCAAACTTCTGTTAAACGAAATATTCCATCTTTGCATTTATTTGGACTAGCGGTTATTACACCATACTATTTAAACATATTTTATGCACTCGCTAAGTTTATGGATATCCATTTATACTTAGTGAATCCTTGCCCAGAGCAAATTTGGATGGATTTTAAATCTGAACAGCAAATAACAAAATTACTACGAAAAAGAAATAAGGAAAGATCAGAATTTGACCATTTATTGGTAGGTAATGATTTATTATTAAACTGGGGTACAATTATCAAGGAGTCATTTGCATTATTAATGGATAATGATGATTTTGTAAATGTTTATAATGATGACTTTGCAACTCCGATAAAGGACCCTAAAAATTTACTAAAAAAGATTCAACAAGATATATATAACAATGCAAATAAAGATGATCGAAATAGTTTAACTGAAGCACAAGTAAATGACGGTTCAATTACTATTAATGCTGCATTTACGCCAGTGAGAGAGGTTGAGATTTTGCACAATTATTTGATTGAATTGGTTGACAAGAAAAACGAAAAATTATCTCCTAAGGATATTTTGGTGTTAGTTAGTGATGTAGAGTTGTATGCGCCATTTATACATTCAGTGTTTAGTAATTCACCATACAAATTTCCTTATAATATTGCAGATGAAAGTTATTCGGCCGGTAATAATTTATTTACAGCCATTCAGGATATATTGTCATTAGACGCAGAAAGCTTTAAGGTGGAGGCTGTTTTAAAACTTTTAGAGTCTCCCTATATCCGAAACCGCTTTAAAATAAAGGATGAGGAAACATTAAGAACAGCTGCAAGACAGGCTGGAATAATATTTAGTATTGAGGGAAGAAAAGAGGATGATACTAGATATATAAGTTGGGATTATGGCTTAAAGAAAATTATGTATGGTATTTGTATGAGTGGTGCAGTGGAATTAAATGATGGACATGACGACTTTGCACCATTAGATACTGCAGAAGGCGCCGAGGCAATGGAGCGTGTTAGATTGGCTTATTTTATTAAGATGCTTACCCATAAGTTAGCAGACCGTAAACAAAATAGAACCATTTCACAGTGGGCTGAATATTTACAATCTTTGGTAGAAGACATGATATTTCAAGCAGGTGAAAAGGATGATGAGGATTATACAAAACTAGTACAGTTTACAGAGTATATGGCTTTATTAGAAAAAAATGCCAATATTGAAATTAGTTTTGAAATATTTCGTCATAGCTTCCTTCAAAGATTAGATGTAGAGAAAAAAACAGGTTCATTTGCTAAAGGGGGTATTACCTTTTGTTCTTTAGTGCCAATGAGAAGTATACCTTTTAAAGTATTTGCTATGTTGGGAATGGATTTTGATAAATTTCCGAGAAAAGAAACTGCTTTAAGTTTTAGTTTATTACAAGATATAAAGCCGGGTGATAGAAATGTTAAAAACAATGATAAACATTTGTTCCTTGAAACACTAATGTCAGCACAGTCCTATTTTTATATTAGTTATATAGGCGCTAATGCTAAAGACGGCTCTAAGCTCCCAGCTTCATCACTTGTAGACGAATTAGTTGATTATGTAGCAAGAGGCTTACAGCCAGGAGAGGATGGGTTAAGAAGAGATACCGATTCATTGCGCAATGAATGGGTCACATTGCATCCATTGCATAGTTTTAGTGGTGAGTATCAAGCTCAAAATAAATTGATTAGTTATTTAAATGAGGATAGATACAAAACAGGGATTACAATACCTGCAAAAGAGAAGGAGCAAAAATCATTTTCATTTGAGATTGTTGATATAAATGATGTGGCAAGATACATGCAAAATCCTGCCAGACTTTATTTACAGAAGCAATTTAATGTTTTCTATCACGAGGATGATGTTTTATTAATGGATCATGAATTGTTTGGTTTCGATCAATTGACAAAGTGGAGTGTTCAGGATACAACTATGAATATGTCACAAGACGAAATCTATGCGTATAAGAATAGTGTGAAGAAGTCTGGTAAATTACCACTCCATAATTTTGGAGATGCATCCATTGATGTGGTTATAGAAGGTATTACTGAACTAAAGGAAAGACTTGAAGCAATAAGCGATGGTTTACCTAAAAGTTCAAAGGAAGTAAAGTTTGAAATTGACAATACATTAATTACAGGGAAGATTGATGCTATTTATGGAAGTAAGTATATTAGTATTTGTAATTCAAGTGATAATTTAAAATATTTATTAAAATCATTTGTCATTTATTTGGGAATTATAGCTAATGGTTCGGAGGATATTGACTTTGTATTTATTGCAAAAGAAAAAGAAGATGCCATTTTGCCCGCAGGTAAAATTACTCAAATTGAGGCACGCTCAATCTTAAGTAAATTCTTAGGTTACTTTAAAGAAGGCCATGTTGCATATTTTAATTTTTATCCAGCAATTGGGCAAAAGGATATGCAAATGATTAGTGAAGATTATGAATCATTTTGGGATATATATTCTGATGCAAAAGAGGATGATAAATCATTCATTTTTGAAGATGATTATTTAAACACGGCGGTAAATCATGGATTTTTCTCTGAGGATGCATTCCCTAAAATCGTTCACAATGTCAAAGCTATTTTTGAACCTGTAAAAGTTCATTTCCCTGATTTTTTTATAGCTCCCAAAAAAAGAAAATAAACATATAAAATATTATAAGATGCCGCAGCATGAGAATCAAAATTTTAACGCACAAACCGTAGAACTTGCAGGAAGTAATTTAATAGAGGCGAGTGCAGGTACAGGAAAAACGTATTCAATAGCTTTACTAACATTAAGATTAGTAATTGAAAAGAAAATTCCTATTGAAAAAATATTAATGGTAACATTTACTAAAGCAGCGGTCGCTGAATTAGAAATAAGGGTAAGAGCATTTGTTCGTATGGCTTTAAAAGTAAGTAGAGGTGAAGTTATTGGTGATTCCACTATTACGAATTTGGTACAAAATCAAATTCAACTTCAAGGCAATGATGAGGTCCAAAAAAAATTAGAAACAGCACAACTTTTTTTAGATGAAACTTCGGTCTTAACAATACATAGTTTCTGTCAAAGAACTTTATCCGAATTTTCTTTTGAAACTGGACAAATATTTGGTGCAGAAACTATTACACCTGATGAGTACAATCAAATGATGGAGGATGCTTTTAATGAATATTGGAGAATAAACGTAACTACTATAAGATTGGACATCTTAAAACGTTTTATTGGTTTTGGCTTAGTGCATAAAGATATATTTGATTTAGTGAAGAAGTCTTTTGGGGGCAAAATGTTATTTAGCAATATCCCAATGCCTGCTAATTTTTTAAGCGAACCCTATTTGGAAGAATTAAGACAATGGGAGAGTGATTTGAAGGAACGTATTGTCGGGATACAAAAAGATATTATTGTAAGTATATTGGCTAATAAACAAAATTTAATAGCACAACTTGAAGGGAATACTTATGGTAAAAAATCAATCTTTTTAACTCTTTTGCAAAAAGAAATATGGGATGAAAATACCGAAAAACTTTTTATAGAAAGCCTATTTGAAAAAGTTGAAACTGGATATGTTATTTCCATTTTTCATGAATATTTAAATAATGTTGTTGATTTAAATGAGTTGAGCAAAGAAATTGCCAATAGATTTAAAGGAGAAGTAAATCTAATTGCAATGGCTGCGATTGATTCTGTAAATAACAAAATACAAGAGCAAAAAAAAGGCAGAGGTATCATAACCTTTGATGATATGATTGGTTTATTATTCAAAGCCGTTGTTCAAGGGGAGTATAATCAACAATTAATATTTGCTTTGCAGCAAAAATATGACGCTGTGTTCATTGATGAATTCCAGGATACGGATAAAGAACAGTATGCTATTTTTGATAAGTTATTTGGGGAGGGTAAAATTTTGTTTTATATAGGTGATCCAAAACAGTCTATATACGCTTTCAGAAAAGCGGATATTTTCACTTATTTCACTGCAAAAAATAGCGTTCAGAGTTTGCATTTAATGAATACTAATTATCGTTCAACGGAGGAGTATATTAATGCAATGAATCACTTTTTTAAGCCTGATACTAATTTTGACACATTTTATTTTAAGAATGATCCAAAATTAGAAAATGCAATAAGTTATATAAATGTAGGTTCACCAAACCCAAATACAAAAGGTCAATTATTATGCAATGGAGGAACTATCAAGCCTATTCTCATTTCAGATCACGATAGTAAAAAGTATCTAAGATCATCTGTAAAAGGTATTATAACCGATTTATTTACTCCTGGCAAATACACAATTGTTAAAGATGGGGAATCCAAAAACATTAAACCATCTGATATAGGTATTTTGGTAAGATCCAATAAGGAGGGTAAAGTAATGAAATCAATTTTGTCTTCATTAAGAATACCTTCTGTAACTATTGATGATGCTAGACTATTGGCTTCAAATGAAGCAACTCAATTATTTTACATTTTAGAAGCGGTTAATGAGATTTCAAGATCAAACATAAATAGAGCTTTACTTAGTAAAATAGGTGGATATACAGATGATATGTTATTGAGTACAAATGAGGAAGCTATATTGCTACAATTTAAAACCTACCAAGAATCATGGATTAACAATGGCGTATACACAATGTTAAAGCAATTTGCTTCAGATCATAATGTATTTGAGCGATTATATGATGACAATGCAGAAAATCCAGAAAGAACCATTTCAAATATTCAGCAACTTATTGAAATATTACACAAAATAACAGTCCGAAAAAATTATGAGCCAAAAGAGTTGATACAATGGCTTAAGAAAGGTATGGAGGGTGATGCGAGAGAAGGGGATGAGTATGAGCAAAGATTAGAAAGCGACCAGGATGCAGTACAAATTGTAACCATTCATAAAAGTAAAGGGTTAGAGTATAATATTGTGATAGCACCTCATTTGGATTTATTGGCTGATCAAGAAGCTTATACGACGGGTAGTTTTCGAGACCCCATTACAGGAGAATATTATGTAATGAAAAAGGATTTAATGACTGATGAACAAAAGGAGTTGTATGTGATGCAGAGCGAACAAGAAAACCGACGATTAATTTATGTTGCAATAACAAGAGCTAGGTATCAATGTTTTATTACCATTAATAATGCTAGTCATTATGCTAAATCTTCATTAAAAAAGTTCATATATAAGGAGAAGGATCCAAATGACAAGAAAGACAAAGCAAATTCAAAGCAAAATGATTTAATAAATATGTGGCTGCCACCACAACCAATCCGTGGTTTCCGATTTACCAACGCTGCAGCAGCAACACAACCAGTTTATGCGATAGCGAATAATTTTAACTTACAACAACCCAATTGGATTAAAACAAGTTATAGTGGATTAAATCCGGATCATGACGTAATCCCAGCACCAAAGTCATCTAATCCATTAACTATTTCCTATGATAAGTTTGTGTTTCAGGAATTGAAAAAGGGAGCACATACAGGAAATTTACTACACTATATTTTTGAACATATCGATTTTTCGGATCAACGTAATTGGAGTAGAGTAGTGGAGCAGGCCATGAAACGTTTATCAGGTTCTGCGAATGAGGATTACAGAGATCAAATTATATTGTTATTGAATCAGGTTACTTCGGCAACCATGCCAGGGGATAATGCATTTCAATTGAATCAAGTTACAATTGATAAGCGTTTGAATGAATTAGAGTTTGACTTTTTATTAAGTCCTTTTAATACCGCACAGCTACAAGCTTTATCATGCGATGCACATCCTTTCCGTATTAAATCCATTGACGAGTTGGAAGGGGTGATGAATGGTAAAATTGACTTGTTCTTTGAGCATGAGGGCAAGTATTATATCCTGGACTGGAAATCGAACTTTTTGGGTAATTCATTGGAGTTTTATGGCGATAAAGAGGTTAAAGCAGCCATGTATGAAAACAACTACAACCTTCAGTATTTGATTTATACAGTAGCCTTAACTAAATACCTACAACTCAGAAAACCTGATTTTGACTATGACAGAGATTTTGGCGGAATAATTTACCTTTTCCTAAGAGGCGTGAGAGCCGAAGGGCAAACTGGTATATACTACACCAAGCCTGCTAAGGAGTTGATTAAACAAATGAAGGGGGTGATAGGAGGGTAGTGGAAATAAATAAAATAACAAATAAAATAACAAATAAAACCAATTTTATGTCATTAAACAATTACGCGACCAATCATTTTTTGAGAGATATCAAAACTTTACAACAAAATCGACCAAATCCTTCCTTATTAACTGATAATGATAGGGCAGATAGGAACACCAGTTTTTTTGGTGGTCAAGAATGGAGCAATTGTGAAAGCGATTTGTCAAACATTCTTCCTAATCAAAAAAAATATTTTTGTCTATGTTTATTTACGATGGTTTGTGCGGATCAAACCATGTTTACATACTATAGAAATAGTTATGACTCGTTTAGACGAAAAATTGTATATCCAAAATTTGGATGGACTGGCTTTGGCTTTCATTTTGAAGGGCCTAAATATTTATTGACTGTACCTGTGAATTTGGGAGTTGATTTTACTGAAATCACCAATGAGGAAATAGATGAATTTATCTCAAGTCAATTTACTATTGCTAAAAGCTTTATGCCAGCTGGTGTGACTGCATATGACTTTTTTAAAGACATGTTGAATGATGTTGACTTTTATGCAGAAACTGATATTTTCGTAAGATTGAAGGCAAGTATGTTGAAGAATCTAAATAATTTAAATTAATTTTTTTATGAATAAAGAACAATTTTTATCTGACTTAACAAGTGGAGTAATCAATTTGAACTCTGCTGATTTATTAAAGTATTCAACTTTTTTAAAAGAGAATGCTAATGATATTGATATTTTTAAAGCAGCCGTAAAAAGTTGTTCTGATTCATTAGAATTTGCTTCTGATAAACTAAAGGATAATGAAGCGCTAATTAATGAAGGAATGATTTATTGGGGATCAAATGTATTTAAATTTGCTTCAGAGCGAATTAAAGACCATAAATTATTAGTATTAGAATCGATCTATGCAATTAGGGATGTTGCCTATGACTTTTCTGATGAATTTCCTCCTTTATTATATATTTCCCAACGATTAAGATTGGATCAGGACGTTTTATTAGCTACAATTGAGTATTCAAATATTGGACACGATTTTAAAGAGCGATACGATTTTCCATTTCCATACAATGACGATAAAGAATTTATTATGAAAGCATTACCATTAAATGCCGAAGTATATGAATTAATTAGCGATAGACTAAAAGAAGATATTGATATATTGAAACTATTAACCGATGTTCAGTAACATTTTAATGATGAAATAGCTAATTGGGATGATACTGAATTGGCTTACTTCACAACCGGATAAGCAATCTCACCCCAATCATGTTGGCTATTTTCTAGCATAATGTCAATGATGATTGGGACTAGTAATTGCATAATATTACAGGCGTCCTTTAATTGAGCACGGTTTAACTTGGAGTTAAAGGTAGATCCTCCATGTACTATGGAATTGCGTAGGGTATAAAGACGTTCTAAAACAATCTCTAATAAACCTTCAATATTTTCCTTTGATAGGCAATTAAGGGCTGTAGCAATGGATTTATTAAAAGCAGGTAGATAATTTTCGGCTTCGCCTCGGTTATATTCCCAAAACTTCTCAAAAACGAACTTATTCTCAATTAAGACCCTAACCGGGCCACTATATTTTTCCCAAAACAAGTTATACAATCTAGTTCTGTCATATTGCACCAAACTGGAAGTAAAATCCCTCAATTTGGCCTTTTCGGGTTTAGAACTTATCCCATTTAAATCCACCGCATAACAAGCGTTAAAAGCTATCCATAGTGATATGAACTTTAAATCCAAATTATCCTCCTGTTTTTCGGCACTTTTTAGCCAAGAAATGGCCCTGTGAAGCCTAATGGTAAGGGTTTCAGGTAGGGTTGAGTTTTTGAGTTTTCGAGTGAGTTGGGTTGGTTTCATAATAAATTAAATATTCAAATGGGTTCTAAAAGCTGTCAACAATTCCATTATTTCTTCCTTTGATTTATTATGTACATTTTTGTCATTCAAGTAAAGTAGGAATTTGTCTAATTCATTGTGAGAGGAAAATTTTTCAGCATCTACAGTGGGAAATTTTTCAATTTGGAAGGCCTCCATAGCTTGGTCATGATTTTCATATTCCTCATAGTAATTTACCAAAATGCTATTTTCAGAACTGGTTATATACATGAACTGTGCCAAATGATCATGGTATCTTTCTTTTAATTCTTCTAATGTAAACTTTTTAGTTAAAAGTTCTTTTGCTGCTAATTTTCGAGGGTAAATATGGTCTTTTACCCTTCGTTCTTTTTTTAAATATCCTTTCAATGCATTGATACTAATAAAACCATTAAAGTGAGAGTTTAAACAAGGTAAATAAAATATAGCAGCCCCCACAACAACTTGTAGGTATGATTTTTGGTTTTCATCTTCTATATGATGATATGTTTCTCTAATTTGATCTAAAAGAACATTTAGGGCAGTAAATTTCATATCTCTAACTTGATCGTCGTTCATTCTTTTTTTTCTTTCATTTGGTACATATAAAATAGAAGGTTCACATGTAGGTTCTATTACTTCTATTGTTGTTTCAACTTCATCATTTGCATCCCACTCAATACTTGATTTAAATAGTTGGTCTTTTTCAAATGCACTTAATAATATAGATTCATTATTTGGATTTTTTATCTCCCACATTTCATTGGGAAAAGATCCAATTTTGTAATGACATTTAATGGCAGGGATAATTGCACTATTCTTTTTGAAAACTACTTGTAAAATTGCATCATTTTCATTTTCTATTGATATATTAAATGTCACTATTTGCGTATTATTCTTTTTAGCTTTTGTTTTAGCAGCCCTGCAATTATGATCAATTTTCCACTGATTGTATTTTGTCCAAAAAATAGGTTCGGTGTCGCCTTCATTTTCAACTAGCAATGCTTTGTAAATTGCAAATAGCCAATTTCTGTTACATAGAACGTGCTTGTTAGCATTTAAATAAAGCTCTTCAGCAATTAAATAAACGTATTCTTTATTCATAGCTTATTTTTACAATATTCGGTTTTTTTATTTCAGTCTATTTAGAATGCCTCTACTTATACCCCCTCACCACTTCCTCCGCAATCTCCTTTATCTTTTGAGCAAGGCTAGCAGGGGCAAGTACCTTGACACTAGCACCGTACTTTAATATCTCCTGAACAATTTCATAGGAATCGTATAGCTCTAAGTTTACTGTAAGGGTTTTGCCATCCTTGCTTAAACTATGGGTTTGGTAAGGGCTAAGGGGATAGTTGATTACTGCATTTATATAGGGTTCCTTAAAGGCTAGTTTAATTTTTTGTGGCTTATCCTTGTAGTTGTGATATATACCATAGGAGTATTTAAAAAACTGACTGGCGTCAAAGCTATCGTCAATATAATAATCCTCTTTGGACACTTTAACTGCTAGAATCTTATCTAGGGAATAGTTTTTGGTTAAACTGGTTTTAAGATTATCAAAACCAATCATATACCAATGACCATCTACCTGCTTTAAGATATAGGGCGATATCACTTTTGTCTCTGGTTCCTGTCCTGCCTTTTGGTATTCAATTTCAATAGCGTTTTGCTCTAAAATTGCATTTAAGATGGGTTCTATATATTGTACACCAATAACACTTATGTTTTGCTCTGGTTGGATACAATCCATTCGGTTTCGCTCCGACTTAGTGATAGCGGAACCGGTTAATATTTTATTAATAGTGTGCTCAAATTTGCCAAAAATGGGCGAGTTGCTAAATATCCGGAAAATGGTTGTGGCCATATCCAATAGCTTTTTATCCTCATCGTCCAATGGAGCCTTTTCAATCGAGAATTCAGGATCCTCGTAACAAAGTTGACTTCGGCTATTCCTCACAATTTTGGCATCGTATTCGTCCTTTATATGCTTAATGTCAGCGTAAATAGTTGCTAAGGATACATCAGTACCCAACTCATTATTCACCTTGTTTTTAATGTCCTCTGCCGTATATTTTCTAAATGTACTACGCAGCGCTTCGTCAATAATTCTTTCTCTCAGCCTTGCTGATTTTACAACGGGCATATTGCTATGGATTTTATGTTTACCGGGGGAGGGGTTATAGTAAAAATAATCTAAATATGTAATAACTGTGCTTATTTTCTACTTTTTTACCATCTTTTTTTCAATCTTCTTAGGATCTTTTTTGAATCTTTTTCAAATTCTTAATAGGCTCAAAAACGATTTCGTCACTTTGTCCTCCACCACCATTAAAGCATACTATTATGGAATCCTTAAAAGTAATTAACCAAAACAAGTACTTCACCGTAATTGAATTTTTGGGCGACCGTTATATTAATGTTAAGAAACAGGGTGTTAGCAGCATACAAATTGATGGTCAAACATTTTATAAAATTGCAAGTATTGGTAATCAATCATCTATGCAAATTTTAAGATGTGCATAAATTTTTGAGTTAAAAAGTTCTGCACATCTTAATAAAATTATCAATTTAATTTTTTTTGATTTCAAAATTTACTTCACATTCGCTCCCCCCAATTTTTTCCACCAATAAATTTTATCCTATGACAAACATGCAAGTATCTAAAGATTTATTGTCCTCAGTTCAACATTTAAGTTCAGAAACAAAGGGGCAAGCATTAACCGATGAATTAATTAATAGCTTGGTGGATTACTCGGGACCTATCATGGATTTCTTTGGTATCACTCACTTTCAGGCCATTGTGTTTGCTATTTATTTAGAAGCAAAAATTAAAGATCGTGATATTGATTTGGAACGTATGGTGGATATTTTTGGAAAAAAATTAAGCATGATTGCCGAAGTTAATTTAGCCTTAGAGGAATTAAAAAATAAAAAGCTAGTATATACAAAGCGTCATGATTTTAGCATTCGTCGCAAAGAGGAACATAATAGTATTACCTGTGTGGTTGATACTGCAGCAGCTGCTTTAATGAAAGGCGATAAAAGTTTATTAGAAGCTGCTAAAGTGGGAAGCTTTTTTTCCTTGTTAACTCAAATTAGAGAATTGATTGTTAAACGCATTGATTTAATTATCAATACCGATGAATTGTGTGATGAGTTAATGGGCTTATTGCAATTGAACAAAGAGTTCCCCGAAGTGGAGTGGTTGTTATCATTTAGCGATGTATCTAAATATGATTTAGCTATTTTATTGAATATTTGTATTGAACATATCGAAGGGCAGGAGGAAGTGAATATTGACAAAATGATTCGTGAAACCTATGCTGAAATACAAGATCGTGTGCGCTATACCCGAAAAATTAAGGAGAATCAATGTGCTTTGTTTACCAATGATTTAATTGTGAACTCCGATGATGATTTTTCATTTGTAAGCTATGTAAGATTAAGCGATCATTCCATGGATGTGTTATTGGGTGGATATAAGGAAACCGTTAATAAAGTGGTAAAGCCTAAATTATGCACGGTGTATAAAGCGGATAAAATTAAAAAAGAAACTTTGTTTTATAATGAAGCCGAACGCAAACAAGTTGAAACCATTGGACGTGCTTTGGAGGAAGAAAACTTTCAAAAGTTAACTGCTAAATTAAAAGAGAAAGGCTTGCGTACAGGGATCAATATTTTATTGTACGGAGTGGCAGGTGGTGGAAAAACTAGTACAGTGATGCAATGGGCTGCTGCAACTGGAAGAGACATTTTCTTTTTAGATATTTCAAGTGTGCAATCCAAATTTGTAGGAGAGGCTGAAAAACAATTACAAAGTGTTTGGACCAGTTATCGTGAGTGTCGTAAAAGCATGAAATTAGCACCTATTTTATTATTCAATGAAGCAGATGCTATTTTAGGTACCCGTATGCAAGCAGACTCTAGCGCTAGTAAGTCCTATAATACTTTACAAAACATCATGCTTCAAAATATGGAGGACTTTGAGGACGGTATTTTTATTGCTACCACTAACTTGGCTTCACATCTGGACCCTGCATTTGAACGTCGTTTTCTTTACAAAGTGGAGTACAAGAAGCCTGAGGCCGAAGTGCGTAAACAAATTTTGTCCAATGTGTTTTCACATGTATCCGAAAAAACAATTGATGAAATTAATGAGTCCTGTATGTTAACTGGAGGGATGATTCAAAATGTACATAAGAAAATTTTAATCGGTAGTTTGTTAGACGAGGAAATGAATAATGAGGCGGCTATTGTAGCGTTGTGTAAGGAAGAATTTGTGTTGAATAAGGCCAATCGTAAACCAATTGGGTTTATTCAATAATGGGTTTGTTGTTTTAGTTAATAATATGGTTTTGGTGTGTGGTTAGTAATGTAAGAAGGCGCTGTGAAATTTTTTGTCTCATCATTTAAAGTAACAGCGTCTTCTTTTTCTCAATTTAAAAAGAATAATATGACATATATAGAATTAGAACAAGGAATTAAATTAGTAACAGATCAAAATTTAATCATCTTAAAAGTATTGGAGGATAAAGTGAGCCCCGAAGTAATTTTAACCATTATCAATAAGCCATTAACAACTAATAATCTCTACATCCGTGAGTTATTAGCAGAGAGTAATGGATACTTAATTTATAACCACCAATTGGAACAGTTTATAATGGATAAATTAGGCTTTACCCCCGAAGCGGCTAAGGAGTTAAGGCGTGATTGGAACAAAAAGTCCATCCGTAAACGTGAGCCATTGATTCAATCTGATTCCTATTTCCTTATCGAAAACAAAATGCCTCAATATTTTGTGTTTGATAAGACTGAGGTTGAATTAAATTAGTTATTTTTAATATTAAAATAATATTTAATGAAAAAAGTCATTGCTAATCTTGTTGTTGTCATCCTATTGTTTATGTCCACTTTTGCAAATGCACAAAAAGCAATTAATAAACAATCGAATAGTGATCAAACGCTACTTGCTAAATTGAAAATGGAGCAAGCGGAGAGTGGGTTAGCGGTGTTAGTGGATTTAACTACAGGCAAGGTTATTGCTAAAAGTAGTTTTGTTAAAAAAGGGAATAATTATGTACCTGATAGTAGTTTGTTTAACCAACGCATTGAGCCAGGCGCTTTGATAATGCCTATGTCTGCAGCTATGATCATGGATAATTTTAATGTTTCGCTAAATGACTCAGTGGATTTAGAGGGAGGTAAAACAATTATTAATGGTCGAGTTATTGTTGATGCAGAGCAACATGGCCGCCGATTTGCCAATTTAAAAACCATTATTGGGGAAAGTAGTAACGTGGGGATTGCTAAAATGGTTCATAATAGTTTTAACGCCAACAATTTTAAACTTCATTTTGAAGATAATATCAATGATTATGTTGGGAGTACAAATTACATTTTAAACGAAGCAGTAGAAAATTCAAGACTGCCTTTTCAAGCTATTGGGTATGGTTTATTACTTACGCCAAATCAAATTTTAAATTTTTATACGCGTGTTGCGAATACTGATAATTCTTTATTTAAAAGACCAACTACCTTGCTTCAGGTGCAAAATGCATTAAAGGAGGTTTGTGAAAACGGAACTGCTAAGCGTTTATTTGCGGGTTCAAAATATAGTTTTGCTGGTAAAACTAGTACTAGCTTGGTTGCTGGTAAAAATGGATATGGCAATGCACAATTCCAAGCTGCTTTTATTGGATATTCTTCCGCATCAAATCCAAAATACATATGTTTCGTAATGATTAAATGTAAACCTCATGCAGCTAATCATTTTGGTGCTGCTGTGGCAGGCCCGGTGTTTAAAGCTATTATGGAAAATGCATTAAATGAGAATACATCGACTGCTTTGGAAGTAGATGCTAAAAAAAAAGTATTTGCACCAGATAGTATCCAATAACTGCCAAAGAGAAGACTTTTGACGGCTTACCAATGAAGAAAAGTGAAACCTTTATGGTTTGGTTTAATGAAAAATAATATTAATAGGACCTTTGTTTCTTTAATTCTTACCCCCGCTTCGCCTGCTGAAATTCTATAAACTCCATCATCTCTGCTAAACTAAAACTACTTAGGTTATTGGCTGCAGTAAGTCCAGCTTTTTGGGCAACCAATACACCATATTTACAATCATCATAACCTTCTATGGCATGGGCATCGGGATCTATAGAAATAAGCACATCGCTTTCTATGGCTTTTTGAATGTATCTCCAGTCCATATCTAATCGTCGAGGGTGTGCATTTAATTCAATCACCACATTGTTTTCTGCGCAGGCTTCTATGATTTCATCGTGATTTACGGGATAACCTTTTCGGCTTAACAATAAACGGCCTGTAGCGTGCCCTAAAATACTTGTATAGGGATTACAAAT
Source organism: Chitinophagaceae bacterium (assembly GCA_947375185.1). Lineage (GTDB taxonomy): Bacteria > Bacteroidota > Bacteroidia > Chitinophagales > Chitinophagaceae > Sediminibacterium. The sequence goes on along the minus strand of CANCEU010000028.1, from coordinate 1,541 downwards.
GGCACGTATTAATCGCATCATTGCTTTTTCTTCGGTCATTTTTAAGTTAGAGTGCACTGATGCAATTACAATATCAAAACTTTCCAATACTTCATCGGGGTAATCTAGGCTGCCATCATTTAAAATATCGGATTCAATACTTTTAAATATCACAAAAGGGGCTAGCTTTTTATTGAGGGCATCAATTTCCTTATGCTGTGCTAAAATTCTGTCTACTTGTAATCCATTCGCATAAAATGCAGACTTACTGTGGTCACTGATTATTAAATATTCGTAACCCTGTGCCTTTGCTGCCACCGCCATTTGTTCAATAGTATGTATTCCGTCACTCCAAGTACTATGGGAATGGATAATTCCTTTAATGTCCGAGGGCTGTATGGTTTTAGTTAATGGCTTTGTTGACGCGCGCCCGATAATTTCAGGGAGCTCACGCTGTGGAGCGGGTATATAATTTACACCTACCTGTTCAAACATGGCTTGCTCACTAGTAAATGACTCCATTTTAAATTTAGGAAGTTTTTCCCATGCTTCTAAAAAGGCAGGATCGCAACTTAACATAAAATCTTTCCAAAAAAAGTTTTCAGGAGTGGTCAAATGCCATCTAATTTCAAAATTATCTTCCCCTTTGCAGGAAATATAATTTTCATTTTTCTCTATTTTGAACAATTTTGCCGACAACCAACTTACTAAATTACTTTCAGAAAGGGTAGTGACTACATCTAAAAATCCCAACCATTCCATTTGTCTTTTGAATGCGCCACTAATTATATGTTGTTCATTTGGAAAAGCTTCTTTTAAATTTTGTTGCAAATTATTTACAAGGACTTCCACTTGTTCGTACAAATAATTTCCTTGATGTTGCAAATAAAATTCTAAAGACTCTTGAATATTTTTTTGTGTCTTCTCTCCAAAGCCTTTATACTTTACTAATCTATTTTCTTCGCATGCATATAATAACTCACCAATACTTTCAATTTCTAATTCCTTCCAAATTGTTACAATTTTTTTTGGTCCTAGTCCTTTTATTTTTAACATCTCTAAAATACCTGGAGGTGTTTTTTGTAGGTATTCATCGAGCAATGCTAAATGCTTTGTTTCAATTATTTCTTGAATCTTTTTTCCAATGGCTTCGCCTATGCCTCTAATAGCAAACAACTGGCTAGGGCTCATATCTATTACGGGTTCTGTGAGTTTGTCTAAGGTATAGGCTGCGTTACTGTAGGACTTTATTTTAAATTCATTTTCACCATGAATGTCCATTAGCTTAGCAAGTAATGTAAAGTATTCTTCTATTTCGTAATTGTGCATGCGTAAAGATAATGAGTGGATTGAGTAGGGCAAAATAGTAGGCATAAAAAAAGTCCCCGATAAATCGAGGACTCTCTTTCATTATCCGAGGATAATTATTTCTTTTTAGCGACTTTCTTAGCAGCTTTCTTAGGAGCAGCTTTTTTAGCAGCTTTCTTAGGAGCAGCTTTTTTAGCAGCCTTCTTAGGAGCAGCTTTTTTAGCAGCTTTCTTAGGAGCAGCTTTTTTAGCAGC
>CANCEU010000027.1 GCA_947375185.1 Chitinophagaceae bacterium | reverse complement strand
ATATATGTAATTATGCTTAGGATATCGATTATTTTCATAGAATAAACTTTAACATTTCATTAATATCTGCTAATAATTGTTAAATTCGCTTTCTAAATTTTTTATATGAAAAAACTTATGTTGATGTTGACTCTAAGTTTATTGACTGTAGTGAGTGTTTTTGCACAAACTCGTCAGTTAACAGGTAGAGTAACCGATCAAAAAGGCGTCCCTGTGGCAAATGCTTCAGTGATTGTAAAAGGCACAAAATTAGGTGCTAATACAAGTGATGACGGATCTTTTAAATTGTCTGTTCCTGCAACAGCAAAAGTCCTAGTAGTTAAGTCAATTAACTTTGAAGAGGCGCAAGTAACAATCGGTAATAACACAAATTTTACTATTAAATTAGAAGCAACTTCTTCTCAATTAGATGAAGTTATTGTAGTTGGTTATGGTACTCAAAAGAGATCTAACGTAACTGCTTCTATTTCTAAAATTGATGCTACTAAGATTGAGAACAAGCCTTTCGCTTCTTTAGATCAAATGTTACAAGGTGCTGCTCCTGGTTTACAGGCTTCATCTTCAACTGGTCAACCAGGTGCGGTAACTCCAATTCGTATTAGAGGTGTGGGTTCATTCTCTTACTCTGGTGCGCGACCTTTGTACATTGTGGATGGTGCTCAAATCAACGACGGTGACCTTTCAAACGGTAACGGTGGTGGATTTAACATCAATCCTTCTACAAACGTATTATCTACCATCAACTCTGATGATATCGAAAATGTAACTGTATTGAAAGATGCGGCTGCAACTTCTATCTACGGTTCAAGAGGTGCGAATGGTGTTATCGTTATTACTACAAAAAGTGGTAGAACTGGTAAAACACAATTCCGTTTTGATACTGAAGTAGGTCAAAACAATGTAATTCTTCCTCCAGTAGCCGGTCGTCCATTAAGAGCGAATGATTGGATGGAATTACTAAAAGAAGGTTTAGCAAATAACGGATCAACTGCTGCAACAATCGCTTCAACTGTAGGTGGCTATGGTTTTGGTAATGGAGTTGATGTGGATTGGTATGGTTTAATTACAAGACCAGGTGATCAAAAACAATATAACTTAAGCGTGAGTGGTGGTGATGCAAAAACTAAATTCTTTGCTTCAGGTGGATATTTCCAACAACAAGGTACTACCATTGGAACTGATTTAACAAGAGTGACTGGTAACGTAAAAGTTACGCATAACGCTACTGATAAATTATCTTTCACAACTAAAGTATCTGCAGGTAGCGTATTGCAAAATTCTGCCTTAGCTTCTTCAGGTCCTTCAGGTGGTGGTGGTTATTTTGGTAACCCTGCTTATGTGTCTTTAGTATTAAGACCAACTCAAAATCCATTCCGTCCAGACGGTTCATTTAATATTAGCGGTGATAACTTAGGTTTCCCTGCACACTACAATCCATTGTATGTGGCTGCTAACGATAAAAGATGGTTAAAGAGTGTAAACGCAATTGCAAACCAAAATGTAGAATATAAAATTGCACCAGGTTTAAAATACTCAACTACAGTTAACTTACAATATACAAATAACGAAGAGTATCAATTCAACAACCCATTCCATGGTGATGGTTCTGGTGCAAATGGTGAAGGTATTTCTATCATTACGCGTACTTTCTTATATGACCTTATTAATCAATTAGACTATCATTTGGATATCAATAAGGCTAAGCGTTTTTATGCTGACATGAAAGTGGGTCAAGAGGCCATTAAGAGTCAACAATTCCAACAAATTGGTGATGTAACTGGTTTCCCTCCACGTTCTGATTTATACTTAAACTCAAATGCGGCAACTTCTACCAATGGTAAGGTTTATGCCAACGACTATACTTTTGAAGGTTACTTCGCAAACACTACTTTATCATTATTAGATAAGTATACATTGTACGGGTCTTTCCGTCGTGATGGATCATCTCGTTTTGGTATTGAAAATCCTTATGGTAATTTCTGGTCAGTGGGTGCTTCATGGAATGTATTAAACGAAGAAGCGTTTAAAAATGTAAAAGCATTATCTGCTTTCAAATTACACGCTAGTTACGGTACAAACGGTAACGCAGAAATTGGTAACTATACATGGAGACCTTCTTACTCATTTGGTGCTAACTACAACGGTGTAGCGGGTGGTACATTCAGCAACATTGGTAACACTGCATTGACTTGGGAAAAGAACAATCAATTTGATATCGGTACCAACGTAGGATTCTTAGATGGTAGAATCAATGCAACTGCTGATTATTACATTCGTAAAACAGAAGGTTCATTGTTAAACCAAAACTTATCTCGTACAACTGGTTTCACTGGTTATATCAATAACGTTGGTAGCTTACAAAATGAGGGTATTGAATTGACTTTAAATTTAGTTCCAATTAGAGCTAAAGACTTCCAATGGGAAATAAACGCAAGTTATTCTCATAACCAAAATAAAGTAACAAGCTTACCTACAGGTGATCAATTAAACGGTTCTTATATGTTAAGAGTGGGTCAACCATTCTATAGCTTCTATACAAGAGGTTGGGCTGGAGTAGATCCTGCTAATGGTAATGCTTTGTATTATACAGATAGTACAAGAACAAACACTACTACAAGCAGAACTGCTGCACAATTATTCGTAGTTGGTAAACAAGCAGATCCTAAGCACTATGGTGCTGTTGGCAATACTTTTACTTACAAAGGTTTCTCTTTGAACTTTGACTTCTACTATAACTTTGGTAACTACATTCAAGAAGGATACGCTGCGTATTTCTTAGATGGTACTTACTCTACTCGTGGTAAATATCAAATCAACTTACAAAGATGGCAAAAACCAGGTGACATCACAAATGTCCCTAAATATGTAGCTAGTTCTGCAGTTGTATCTCAATCAGGTTCTGATCGTATTTTATCTAAAGGTGATTATATCCGTTTAAGAAACGTTCAATTATCTTATAAATACAACGATAAAAAAGTACTTGATAAATTCCACGTTAATGGTGTGAATATTTATGCTAGAGGTACCAATTTATGGACTAAAACATACGATGCTAATTTGTTAAGTGATCCAGAGCAAGGTATTACTGGTGTAAACAACCAACAAGTATTTGCTTCTAAATCATTTACATTTGGATTGAATGTTACTTTCTAATTATTCATCACTACTTATAATATTTTTATATGAAAAATAATTTCAACAACATCTCAAAAATGTTCTTAGCAGTAGGAGCCGCAGTTATTATGTTCGGTTGCTCTAAGCAATTTTTGGATGCGAAACCTTATGGTTCGGTAGTATTGTCTCAAGCTATCAATAGCGAAGACGACATGAACACGGCCACCAATGGTTTATATTCGTCTTTAAGAGCTACCGATTTTTACGGTCGTACTTTTGCTGTAAAAGGTGATTTAATGGCTGATAACGCTTTTTTATCTAACCAAAATTCTGGTAGATATTTAAGCTTTAACAACTATAACTTCGTAAAAACAGATGGTTACGCTTCAGCAGTTTGGATTAATGCTTACTCTGCAATCAAAAATGCGAACTTAATCATCAATTCAGGTTTAGATCCTGCTAAAAGCAAAAATGTAAGTCAATTACTTTCTGAAGCTTATGCTATCAGAGGTATGATTTATTTTGACTTAGTAAGAAACTATGGTTTGCCATTCACAGTTGGTGATCCTAATACCAATTTAGGTGTGCCAATCGTTACTACTTTTGATGCAACTATCAAACCAGCAAGAGCTACTGTTGCTGCAGTTTATGCGCAAGTATTAGCCGATTTAACAAAAGCAAGTTCATTAGCTCAGTATAATCAAGGTGAAACAATGACTTTTGCAGCTACTAATAAAACAAGAGCGGTTAATTCATCATTCATGAGCAAATACGCAATCAAGTTATTAATGGCTAGAGTTTACCAAAACAAAGGTGATTGGGCTAATGCTAAATTATTAGCTTCTGACGTAATCACAAATAGCGGCTTCTCATTAGTTGCTGCAACTAGTGTTATGTCTTACTGGAGTGGTGCTGCACCTTTGACTAGCAAAACTGAAACCATGTTTGAAGTAACTTCTGATGCAAACAATAGCGTTTCTGATGGTACATTGGCTAACATTTATGTTCCAAAAACAAATGGTGGATCTTATGGAGATATCTTAGCTACTAAGACATTTTATGATTCTTATACTGCTACTGATGTAAGAAAAGGTTTAATCACTCCAAGCACTCGTTCTGGTCAAGCTGGAACTGCTAACTATGTGATTAAATATCCTATTGATGTAATTAACTATGATGACGTTAAAATATTACGTTTATCTGAAGCATATTTAATTTTAGCAGAAGCTCAATATAATTTAGCGGATATCGCAGGTGCAAATGCAACCTTAAATTCATTTGTAGTAAAAAGAGATCCAAGCAAAGTATATGCTAGTACTGGAACTCAAGTTTTAGCGGATATCTTAAATGAGCGTGCTAAAGAATTTGCTTTTGAAGGTTACCGTTTTTGGGATTTAATGCGTTTAAACTATACGTTTAATAAGCCTCAAACTCAAGATGCAAGCAATGCATACACATCTACTGCAGTTGCTCCAGGAAACATCAACAGAATTTTCCCTATTCCAAATGATGAAATGTTAGTAAATCCAAATATGGTACAAAACCCTGGATACTAGTACTTCATTTTAGAATACTATATTAAATGGCCTCCAATTCGGAGGCCATTTTTTGTTTAGAAGCTTTTAGATGTTTAATGTAAAAATTCAGTTAAATTTAAATTAGCAAATAGCTAACTAAATTGCACGCATGAAAAAACTATTCATCTTATTGTTTGGGCTACCATTGTATTTGTACGCTCAAAATCCAAGCAACTTCACCCCTGCTTCATTTAATGACGCTGACCGTTTGGAGCGCATCCAAAAAGCTATACCTGTTATTGAAAAAATATACAAGGATTTTGCGGTTGCCAATCATTTTCCTGGCTATGCGTTTGGAATTGTAGTGGATGGAAAACTACTTTATAAGGGAGCCAGTGGCTACGCAAATATCGAAGAAAAAATACCTGCTACTACTAGTTCAATGTTTCGTATTGCGTCCATGTCAAAAAGTTTCACTGCATTGGCTATTTTAAAATTGCGTGATGCAGGGAAATTAAAACTAGATGATCCGGTAGCACTTTATATACCTGAACTTAAGGGGCAGGGCTTGACGCGTGATGCGGCACCCATTACCATTAGACATTTAATGAGCCACAGTGCAGGTTTTCCAGAGGATAATCCTTGGGGCGATCGACAACTTGCAGATACCGAAAAGGATTTATTGGATTTAATTAAACAAAAAATTTCTTTCTCCAATGTCTCAGGAGTAGAATATGAGTACAGCAATTTAGGATTTGCGATGTTGGGATATATCATTCATAAAGTTTCAGGCGAAACTTACGATGTGTATATCAAAAAAAATATTTTAGCACCATTGGGAATGAAAGGTACTACTTATGAATATACCGAAATTCCAAAAGATAAATTTGCATATGGGTATAGATTCATCAATGACAATTGGCGCAAGGAACAACCTTTAAAAGATGGCATTTATGGAGCTATGGGTGGCATGATTACATCAATAGATATGTTTGGCAATTATGTAGCTATGCATGAAGCTGCATGGCCAGAGCGAAATGATAAAGAAAATTTACCTGTAAAAAGAAGCACCCTTCGTGAAATGCATCAGCCCTCACGCTTTATTTCATTAAACCCTAATTATACTTTTCCAAGCGGGAAAAAGTTGGCTACAACAGGTAGTTATACCTATGGTTTAAGATGGATGATGGACGCTGAACATAAAAAAAATATTGGACACAGCGGTGGCTTACCTGGTTTTGGAAGCAATTGGCAGTTTTTACCTGATTATGGAATTGGTGTAATATTATTTGCGAATGTAACTTATGCGCCTACTACCTACATTAACACTATTGTAATGGACACTTTAGTGCAGTTGGCGCAATTAAAGCCTCGACAAACAAGTGTATCCCCAATTTTAGCTAAAAGACAAAAAGAGCTAGTTTCTATTATTGAAAAATGGAATGAACCTGCTAAAGTATTTGCTGAAAACTTTTTTGATGATTATCCAGTCGACATGTTAAAGAAACAGTCTGCTGAACTTTTTGCGCAAGTTGGCAAAATCAATGGGGTGCAGTCAATGATTGCAGAAAATCAATTAAGGGGATATTGTATAATTGATTGTGAAAGAGGTAAACTAAAAATGTCGTTTACTTTGTCTCCCGAAAATCCAGCACTCATTCAAGAATACCATTTAACTGTTGAATAATATTTCATTGAAAATTAACTGGAAAGGATTGCTATTTTGGAGCAATCAGTTTTATGGAATTTGCGCTGTTTTGTTAGCAATGGAGTCATGCTATAAAATAATTCATGCGCTACCATCCATACCCGTATTAGTTTTAATTCATCTGTCAACAGTAATATATTATTCGCATGCTTATCTTATGGAAAAAGAAGAGGGCATTTATAACGATCGTAGTTTTTGGTACACCAAAAACAAAAAACTCATTTATTTAAGCCAATCAATATTTACGAGCATTTGCATTTTTATTGGAATTGTTTTTTTTAACTTTTCCGTATTAATTAATAAAATTGATATTAAATTGCTTGTGATATTTTCAATTACTATTGCATTTTGTGTTTTATATTACTTACCATCCATCTTTCCCCATAAAAAAATCATCATTAGAAATTATGGAATACTTAAAAGCATAAGTATTGCTTGGGTGTGGTCGGTTACATGTTGTGTTGTTCCTATTTGGTTGTCGGCTGATTATAATTTGATTGCATCATATCCTTTATTTTACTTTCATTTAATCGAGCTATTTATTCTTATTTTGATTTTAGCCATCTTATTTGATATTAAAGATATTGGTCGAGATCAAGTAGAAGCAGTCAATACCATAGTAGTTCGAATTGGCAAGAATAGCGTAGTGAATACTGTAATTGTGCCTTTTTTATTATTGTATTCTATTTTGATTTTGGTTGATTGGAAAATATTACAGGAATCGAATTTATTTCTTTTGATTCATTTTTTGCTAATTCTATTTATTTATACCGTGTCCAAGGTGGTCATGTCTGTTCGCTCTATTTTCATGAATATCCTTTTAATTGATGGCTTAATGATTATTAAGGTAATCTTAAGCAGTTTGATTTTATGGAAGTAGAAATATGTTAAAATCTCATTTCAGTATTAATAAACTAATTTCAATATTAGTAACTTTGTAGTAAGTTTATTATTATGAAAATACTTTTACTAGAAGATGATGCTACTTTGTCTACAGAAATAGAAAAATATTTTACTTCAAAAAGTATCAACTGCCATTCCATTTCGAATGGTGACATGGTTGAAAAAATATATAAAAAAGATGAATTTGACCTTGCTATCTTAGATATCAATGTTCCTGGTAAAAAAGGAATTGAAGTTTGTGCTGCTATAAGAAATATCGACAAAACAATCCCTATTTTAATGCTTACTGCTTTTGGAGAAATTACAGACAAGCTAGCTGCTTTTAATAAGGGTGCTGATGATTATTTAGTAAAACCATTCCATTTTGAAGAGCTCTATGCAAGGATAAATGCACTTTTGAAAAGAAAGCAACCGGAACAACTGGAGGCAGATATCATTGTTTCGGACCTGGTGATTTCAAATTCAGAAATGAAAGTATTTAGAGCTGGAATTGAGGTCATTTTAACTCCTAAAGAGTTTAAATTATTATCCATTTTAGCATTGGCAAGCGGAAGGGTTGTTTCAAAAAATTTGATAAGCGAAAAATTGTGGGATTATCAAGTGATTACCAATCAAAATACTATCGAAGTTTATATTAATTCCTTAAGAAAGAAAATTGATAAAAATAGTGATGTAAAACTAATTCACACAAAAGTAGGATATGGATATTTTTTAAAAGAAGATAAATGACCTTAAAAACTAGAATATCCATTTTTGTAACCAATTTATTTTTGGTGTTGTATCTTGTAATGGCAGCATCTGTAATATTGTTATTTTCAGAATTTAGAGCCGAAGAATTTCAAGATAGATTAAGACAAAAGGCAATTTCTACTATTGAGTTATTAATTGAAATAAAACAGGCCGATCAAAGCATTATTAAAAATATCGACAAGCAAAAGGCTGACAATCTTATTGATGAAAAAACATTGGTTTTTGATAAAGATTTTAAATTAATATATTCAAGTATTTATGATACTGCATTTAAGCATGAATCAGATGAATTAAAAAACTTAGCCAATAAACGCGAATTTTTTAAGAGAATTGGTGATACAGAAACATTTGGTATTTTGTACAAATATAAAAATGAAGATTACTACACAATGGTTTCAGCAGTGGATACTGCGGGTTTTCGAAAATTGAATTACTTAACCTATGTTTTATTTTTCTCCTTTTTATTGTTTACTCTTCTTGCTTGGTTCTTAACCAGAACAACAGTTGCAAGATTATTAAAGCCTTTAGAGCAATTTCTTGCAAAAATTAAATCTATCAACGAAAATAATTTAGGCGAGTTAATACAAGTAAAATCTAATAATACTGAAATTTTAATTTTAGCACAAGAATTTAATTTAATGTTAAAAAGAATTGATGAGTCTTTACAACATCAATCCGAATTTACAGCAAATGCATCTCATGAATTGAGGACTCCAATTGCAAGAATTATCGCACAGTTGGAAAATAAAATTAATGACCCTTCAATCAATGATTTTAATAAAATATTTCTACAAAAACTAGTTTCAGATGCTAGTCAAATTTCTGAATTAATTCATTCTTTATTGATTTTATCAAAAAATGATAGGACCATACCTAGTAATGAAGAATTAAATAGACTCGACGAAATTATCTATGATTGCATTGAAAAAATAAATACAATCTACCCTGATTGTAAAGTTTTTTTCGATATTGAAATTGAAAATGAGCAAGCTGATATTGTTGAATTAAGAGGCACTAAATCACTATTAGAAATTGTTTTTATTAATCTTATTAAAAATGCATACAGCTATAGTGATAATAAGGAAGTACATATTAAAATAGTTCAAAAAGAGGATACTTTGCATTGTCATGTGATCAATAGCGGTAATACAATCAGCATCGATGATCAAAAACGATTATTCGAGCCCTTTATGCGTGGTCAAAATGCCAATGGTATTTCGGGATTTGGCTTGGGCTTACGTATTGTAGAAAGAATATTACACATTCAAAAGGCCACCATACAGTATAAAGCAATTGGTGATCATCTTAATGAATTTTGCCTCGTTTTCCCAATTTAAGTCCATATTCAGCAAAAGAGGGAAGAATTCAAACAATTAAGTTTACTATTTGTTATTTAATCAGAAGAAGCTGGATTAGATTATGCTTTCATTAATTTATGATCCTTCTACTTTTATTTTATAAATTTGCACTTTAATTAAACATATAATTACAAACAATACAGATGGAGCAGCAAAAAAAGGAAAAACAAGCTAAAATTCGCAAAGTTGTCATTGGTCTATTACTAGTGGTTGCCCTTTATTTTGGAATCAAAAAAGTGGCTTTTTCATTAACACACGAAATGACTGATAATGCACAAATTGAGACCTCAATAGTACCAGTAATTACAAGGACTTCGGGTTATGTAAAGACCATCTCCATCAAAGATTATGATTCCGTTCAGCAAAATCAATTGGTTGTTGAACTAGATGATGCTGAATTACAAGCAACATTGGAAGAGCAAAAAGCAGATTTATTACAATCTACTTCAGATGTAGCAAATGCCAAAGCACAATTAGAAAACGCCACTTTATCTTTAAAAAATAATAAAGGAATCATTGACTTAAGAACTATTCGTCAAAAGAAAGCCTTGAATGATTTAACAAGAGATCAAAATTTATTTAAAGAGCAAGCAATTACAAAAAAGCAATTAGACGAAACAGAATATCAAGTTGCTTCTGCAAATCAGGAAGCAACTAATGCGCAAACTGAATTTGCTATTGCAAATAATAAAATCGCAGTTTTAAGAGAGACTTTGAATAAAGCAAATGCGATGATTCAAATGAAGCAGGCTAAAATTAAAGAAACTGAATTGAAGCTTTCTTACACTAAAATTACGACCCCTAGTACAGGAAAAATTGGAAAGAAAAATATTAATATTGGCCAGTTTGTTCAAGCGGGTACACCAATGTTTTCTATTGTAAACGATAGCAGCTATTGGGTTGTAGCGAATTTTAAAGAAAGCCAGTTAGAAACATTGGTAGAAGGTAAAAAAGTAAATATTCGTGTAGATGCTTATCCTGATTTAAATATTCAAGGTACTATTTTAAGTTTGAGTGATGCTACCGGCGCTAAATTTTCATTGTTACCTCCGGATAACTCTAGCGGTAACTTTATTAAAGTAACGCAAAGAATTCCTGTTAAAATATCTATAGACAATCAAGCTGCTTTTAAAAGTAAATTAAGAGCAGGTATGAGTGTATTTATCACCGTTGACAAATAATTTAATGGCAACGCCTAAAGGAATAGCAAAAGCAATTATTGTCATTACGACCGTGTCGGCTGCCATTATGGAGTTGATTGACACTTCAATTGTAAATGTCGCGCTTACAGATATTTCTGGAAGCTTGGGCGTTAGCATTGAAGACATCAGTTGGGTAATTACTTCATATGCAATTGCGAATGTAATTATCATTCCATTAACTGGATTTTTAGCTGAATACTTTGGCCGTAAAAATTATTATATCGTCTCCATGATTATTTTTACGATTGCTTCCTACCTCTGTGGGCAGTCGGATAGTTTGGTCGAATTAATCATTTGGCGATTTGTGCAAGGTGTGGGTGGAGGTGCATTACTTTCAACTTCACAGGCAATTTTATTTGATGCATTTGAACCTAAGGAGCGGCCAATGGCGGCGGGTTTATTCGGAATGGGTATTGTATTGGGCCCAACCTTAGGTCCAACCTTGGGTGGCTATATCATTGAACATCATAGTTGGCCTTTGATATTTATGATCAATATCCCAATTGGTATCATTGCCACTTTCTTAGCCTTCACTTTTATTGATAAAAAAGAAGGGGAGGGTAAAAACAAAAAATCAATCAAGATTGACTATACTGGTATTATGTTACTGGCCGTAGGTATCGGTTGTTTGCAATATGTATTAGAACGAGGAGAATCTGAAGAGTGGTTTTCAAGCGAAATTATAAGGTATTGTTCTATGATTGCCTTGGTAGGATTGGGTACGTTTATCTGGTATGAGCTAAGTATCAAACAACCGGCTGTAAATTTAAGAGTGTTGGGTAATCGAAATTTAGCATTCACAACCATTTTTACATTTGTAGCAGGGTTTGGTCTATTTACTTCGGTATTTGTATATCCAGTATTGGCACAGCGTATAATGGGTTATACCTCATTTGAAACAGGTATTTCATTATTGCCGCCTACCCTAGCTGGGGTAATCATGATGCCGATCATTGGAAAATTAATGAGTAAAGGGGTGACGCCAATTCCTTTTGTAATTGTAGGGTTTACTTTGTTTTCGGTATATGCATTTTATAGTGCAGCAATGCCACCTGACGCCGGCAAATGGGATTTTTTCTGGCCATTATTAATTAGAGCTTTTGGAATTTCAATGAGTCAGTTGCCTTTAATTAACCAGGCTGTCGTTGGTCTCGAGCCCAAGGATTATGCATCTGGCATTTCCTTAAATAATATGATTCGTCAATTAGGAGGCGCTTTTGGTATTGCAATTGCCAACAATTATGTAGCACAGCAATATTTTAAACACAGAACCAATTTAATAGCGAATTTACCTGCTGACGGTGCACAATGGAAGGAAAGAGTGGGTGCTGTTTCTCAAGGCATTGCATCTAAAACAGGTGATTTTCATGGTGCAACCACCCGCGCTTACAAAATGATTGACATGTCTGTTGATAGACAAGCTTATTATTTATCCTACTTAGATACATTTAGATTGGTTGGAATATTCTTTTTAGTTGTTATTCCATTGGTATTCTTTTTGAGAACAAGAAAAAAATTAGATAAAGCTGCGTTAGAAGCTGCTGCTGAAGCGCATTAAAATAGATACGAATATGAAAAAACTATTTACGACTACATTATTAATAATAGCCATTTTTAACTTAGTGAATGCACAGGCTATTGTGAATGCCGAGCTAAAGTCATTGTTGCAAAAGTCAGTAACTTATTTTCCTAAAGTAAAGGAAGTTGAACAATCTGTTCAATTAGCTGAAAACAAATTAAAGCTAACTGAATTAAATAAATATCCCGATGTAACAATTGATGCAAGCTATGCATATGTACAACCAAAAATAGAAGTTCCATTTGGAGCGAATACTTTTCAATTTGCACCAATTCATAATGTGTCTGGCGCTATAAATGGAACCTATGCATTAATTGATTTTGGAAGATTAAAAGCAAATATTGAAAAATCAAAATTAGAATTACAATCGGCTCATCATGTAGCTGCACAATTAGAAATTAGTTTGTTTTCACAAATCAGTCAATTATACTTTCAAATTGTGTATGCTCAAAAAGCAATTCAAATTCAAGATCAAATTTTAGCACTTTTAGTTGAAAATAAAAAAGTGATTGATGCGCAATTGGCAAATGGCAGTGCAATACAGTTAGATGCTTTAACTATTCAGTCAAAAATTGACAATGAAAACAACAGAAAAATTGATTTAGAGACCAACCTAAAAAAATTATTAAATCTGTTGAAATATGCAACGGGGGTTGATAATGTTACAGAAGGACAATTGGTATTGAATACAAAAAATTACACTTATGATGAAGCCCTGCAATTTGCAATAGAGCACAACCCGTCATTAGCAATTGCCAAAGACAGAATTAATATTTCAAAATCAGATGTAGCTATAAGTAAATTGAATGACAAACCATTTATCGGTGCTAAGGCGTCTATGGGCTCTAAAAATGGTTATTTGCCTGCTATTAATGATCCAAAATTTAACTACAATGCGGGCATAGGCTTGTCTATTCCTTTATTTAATGGAGGCAAAATTAAACAATTGGTTAAAGTACAAGAAAAAGCATTAGAGTTGAGCGAAACCAATGTGGCCGTTGTAATACATGATACTGAAAAAGATATTCAAGCCGCTTTGATAGATATAAATAGTAGTCAGGCTAGAATTAAAAATGCAAATACACAAATTGAACAAGCTGCTTTAGCACAAAAATTAAGTACAACAAAATTGAAAAATGGCACAGCGACACCTTTGGAAATTACCAATGCCAATACTGATTATCAAAAAGCATTATTGAATCAATTACAATATCAATTTCAACTTTGCAATGCGCAAATTGAATTGTTGAAAATTATGGGTGCAAGCATAGCTAATTAAAAATCAGCATATTCTTTTGCTTTCATCAAAATGATATCTGCTTTCGAAACTGTTTTTAAGTATTCAGGTGCGTTAGATATTTTTTTCCAATAAGCATCTTCTCCAAATGCTTTCCAATGTGCATCTCTATCTGCAATGTTTTTGAAACTAGTCATATAGATTAGGTTTGGCATGCGAGATCCAGCTATTACTTTAGAATAAAAAATTGCATTAAAATTTAATCTTGCAAAAAGTCCAATTTCTTTTCCTTCATTAAACATATGTACTTTTCTAAGATGCATATTTTCAGTTGCACTCTCATAGCTTCTATATTCAAAAATACGCGCGTCATTTTTTTCTTTCACAAGGCTTGTTTTTTTATCGTACTGCGCCTGACCCTTAAATGCTTTAGTTAAGATGGTTTCGATCCTATTATAGGGAAGGCTGCTGTCTGCATTTTCTAAATGAATGATACTTTCAAAACCCATTGGATCTATTTTTTCAATTTTTTGATCCATATATTCTACTTCATCAATACTTTTTAATGGAATCCAAACATACAATTTCTTATCAGTAGCTGTATCGTTATCAATTGGAGTAAATACACCTACTTTAGGAACACCCGCCTCGTGCAAATAAGGCAAGTAGGTTGATTTCATAAATACATCAATATGATCAATCTGCTTTTGACTACTACAATGGTAAATCTGAATTAAATAGTATTCTCTTGGAATTGCATTGGCAATAAGCGAAGTACTAAATATTAGTGCGATTGTAAAAGCCGTAGCTAATAACATTTTTTTCATAAATTGATATTTTGGTCTTCAAAAATAGCGTTTCTAAGTACTAAACTGATAATTTATTATATTTATCTATAATTATGACGCCATGCAGAAATCAAAAACTTCAATTGTACCCTTTATTTTAATTACCTGTTTGTTTTTTTTATGGGGCTTTGCTCATAATTTGGATCCAATATTGATCCCGCACCTTAAAAAGTCATTTACACTTACTACTACCCAGGCTACTTTGGTGGATTCTTCAGTTTTCATTGCTTATTTTTTTATGGCCCTTCCTGCAGGCTTTATTATGAAACGCTGGGGCTATAAAATGGGAATTATATGTGGCTTATTACTATTTTCTTTTGGTGCATTTTTGTTTGTTCCAGCAGCCAACCATCAATCGTATTATTATTTTTTAGTTGCCTTATTTGTAATCGCTTGTGGCCTAACTATACTTGAAACTGCTGCTAATCCTTATGCATCCGCCTTAGGCGAAGCTAAAAATGCCACACTTCGATTAAATTTTGCTCAGTCTTTTAATGGATTGGCAGTTGCATTGGCTCCTGTTATTGGTGCAAAAATGATTCTAACAAAAGGGTATACCGATATTCAATTAGCTACAATGACGTATACTGCAAAAAAAATTGCTTTAGCTTCTGAGGCAGAATCTGTTAAAATGCCATACACGATTTTGGCAATTGTATTATTGCTTATTGCGGCAATTTTTTATTTTATCAAACTTCCGGATATAAGAAACAACCAACAACTTAGTAATGAAGCAGGGTTATTAAAAACGTTTAGACATAAAAATTTGCGTTGGGCTGTAGTGGCACAATTCTTTTATGTAGGTGCGCAGGTTTGCGTTTTTAGTTTATTCATTTTATATGCAACTGATGTAACCCATATTACCGAAGTGCAAGCTGCAACTTATTTAGGTTTTGGTGGTTTATCATTTTTAGTTGGAAGATTTATTGGAACTTTATTTATGGCATTTGTAAAACCCAATATTCTATTAATGATATATGCACTTGTTTGCGCTGCCTTATGTTTAATTGCCATAAATTATAATGGACTTTATACACTTTATGCTATCATTGGAATTTGCTTTTTTATGTCCATTATGTTTCCAACTATTTTTTCATTAGGCATTAAGGACTTGGGGCCAGATACCGAAATGGCAAGTAGTTTAATTGTAATGTCGATTGTTGGTGGTGCTGTAATGCCAAGGATATTTGGTTTAATTAGCGATAGCACAAAAAACATACAAAATGGATACATTGTACCACTAGTATGTTTTTTAATAGTTGCCTACTTTGGTTGGCAGGGGCATAAAGTTAAAACAACAAATTAGTGTTTATACACTTTACCGTCTTTCATTACCCAATCCACATTTTGTAAAGCATTAATATCCTTTGTTGGATCTATTTTTAAAGCGATTATATCTGCAAAAGCACCTTCTTTAATTTCTCCAATTTTTCCTTCCATTCCCAGTAATGATGCTGCTGTAGTAGTAGCAGTTTGAATGGCTTGAATAGGTGTTAAACCCCATTGAACAAAATAGGTAAAGTCCTTTGCTTGAGGTAGGCTCCAATCATATCCACCTATATCTGTTCCGTAAGTCAGTTTCACACCCTTACTAATTGCCTTTTTAAATGTAGCTTCTATTGATTGTTGAAAATATAAATTGATAGGGCTGCCTAATTTTGCTCGCCCCTCGGCAACAAATTCATTTACAAATAAAGTAGGACACCAATACACTCCTTTTGTTACCATTAAATTCATACACTCTTCATCCATTCCAGACCCGTGCTCAATTGAAATAGCACCCGCATTAATAGCAGCTAATATTCCATCTCTTGTCATAGCATGTGCGGCTAATTTTTTTCTACTTCTTAAGGTCTCATCGCCAATCGCTGATATTTCATCCGTTGTAAAATTTGGTAACGATCTAAATGAACCATCAGCTAAACGATAGTATCCACGATCTGCATATATTTTTATCCAATCTGCACCTTGTTCAATTTGTTGACGTACGGCTTTGCGCGCTTCGTCTGCCCCAGTAATTTCAATTACTCCTTTAGGTAATTTTAATTCCCAAGCATAATCCGAAGCTTTAATAGGATAATGACCAGTTGTGTTCATAGCAAGTGTTGCAATTTGCATTCTTGGTCCAGCAATCACTCCTTTGTTAATTGCTTTTTTAACATCCACATCCGCAAAGCCGGCACCCTCCGTGCCTAGGTCTCTAATAGTTGTAAATCCATTGAGGATAGATCTTTCAGCACTTTTGCTTGCTCTTAAAGTTCTATAAGGAATAGATTCTTTTAAAATTTGAACATCGTAATCTTCTGAAGTAATATCCCCTTGTAATAAAACATGGGTATGTGCATCAATCATGCCGGGCATTACAAAATAGTTACTTAAATCAATTATTGAGTCGGCTTTGCTTGCTGATTTTGAAACAGAAACAATAGTATTTCCCTTTAATAAAACATATTGATTTTCTAAAACTACACCTGCTTTTGTGTCTAGTAGCTTTCCGCATTTTATGAGTATTGTTTTTTGCGCATTTGCGTTATTCAATAAAAACAAAGAACACAAAATGCCAAACGTAACTAGTAATTTTTTCATCTGCAATTTTTAAGTTTTTTAATACAATTATTTAAAAACATTTTTTAGGTTATTTCAAATCAACCGAAGCCTTTGCATCAACATCTTCCCCTTTTATTAAGAAGGTATAAAAATTAATGCATTTTTGGAAGTCTGAAATTTGCATTCTTTCATCAATTCCATGATATCCTTTTGCATCCGTTAAAGGAGAAAAATTTACAACACCATCACTAACTTCTCTATAATTTCTGGAATCAGTAGCACCAACCATTAACATTGGAGCAACTACTACATCTTTTACAACAGCACGAACTGCTTTTTCTACTCTTTTGTAATATTTACTATTCACATCTGTTGTTGGAGAAGGTTCAGTCATGTAGTTTTTGTAATAAGTTAATTTAATGTTAGTGTCGTTGATCACCTTTTGAACATAATCATATACATCCTTACTACTTTGACCAGGTAATATTCTACTATTAATATAGGCAGTAGCAAAAGTTGGGATCACATTATCTCTAACACCGCTATTAAAGACCGTTGGGACCAAAGTAGTTCGGATCAAAGCATTACTATTTGGTTGCTCCGACATTTTATTGACCACACTGCTTTTAAATAACCATAAGTTTGATAATGCCATTTTTTCCATAAAACTTTCATTGTATGCGCTAATGCTTTTTAGGTAAGCTTCAATAGGAGGAGTTAATTGAGTAGGCATTGGGTTTTGACTCACTTTAGCAATTGCATTACTTAACATATCTATTGCTGTTTTACTTGCTGGAATTGAAGAGTGGCCCCCTGCTTTTTGTGCTGTTAAAACAAGCGTTACATATCCTTTTTCACCAACGCCAATAGATGCAATGGGCGCTTTGATTGATTTATTGTCTTCAGTTGATATTTCACCACCTTCATCTACTACTAAATCAAATTTTTGATTACGAGATTTAAAATATTTAACCATCGCGGTAGCTCCCTTACCACTTGATTCCTCGTCGGCGCCAAAACATAGCAATATTGTTTGTTTGGGTTGAAAGCCTTTTGCTAATTGAGCTTCAGCAGCTTCTAAAATACTAATCATACTTGACTTATCATCTAAAACACCTCTACCCCAAATATAATTTTCTTTTACTTCCCCACCGTAGGGTTTAGCATGCCATAATTTAATTGCAGATTCCTCTACCGGTACAACATCATAGTGCGCCATTAATACCATTGGAAGTATACTTGTATCTGTTCCTTTCCACTCATATATATAATTAAAGCTGTCAATGATTGTTCTTGGTAAATTTTTATGAACAAGTGGATAAGCAGTTTCTATGAACTTTCTATATTTCATAAAAGTTAATGTATCAAACTGGTATTCATCATTAGGTGTTTCTGTACGCAATTGTATTGCCGAACTCATATGCGCAATAGCATTTTGAGGCAGGACTTCTAATTTTACTTCTTTTTGATTAGAAAGAGGCTTGTTAGTAATTGTTTTAACTAATACAATTACAAAAATTGTTACCAATGCAAGTGCTACTAATTGTAAATTTTTTTTCATTTAAATTTATTGTACTGTAATATACAAAAAAAACGCCTCCATTTTATTGGAGGCGTAACAAAAATCAAATTTTCAATTATGCTGGAAAACCTTTTCTGCGCATCATTTCTTGTCTAATTTCTTGTAAAAATTCACGATCTATTCTTAAAGCATCATTTACACGCTCATCTGTTTTCAATACTGGCTTCAAATCTGCTTTAAATTTTTTTCTAGCTGCAAGCATTGCTTCTTGAACTTGAATTTCATCGTTTGATTTATTATCCATAATTTCTTTGGCAGTTTTTCGGTGGGCTTCGTAAACAGGCCAAAATAATTCAGCTTCAGCAGTTGTCAAAGAAAGTTTTTTGGTAAAGAAATCAACTTTAAACATTTCAATTTTTTCTTTGTTGGGCCCCATATCCCCTCTGCGTCCAAATCTTCCACCTCTTGGTCCTTGATCCATTGGTGGTCTTGGAGGAGGAGGGGGTTGTTGTGCGAATGTTGATGTTGATATAGCCATCATGGCTAATCCTAAAATGATGTTTTTCATAATCTGTATTTTAATTTATTGAGTATTGTTGCTGTCTTTTATTAAATGTGCGTTTAGATTTTCTAAATTTTTACCCTCTTTATTAATTTCTGCTTGCCAATCAATTTCAGCCAAGGCTTCATTTTCAGATACATATGCATCAATCTCAGCAGTGGCAATCTCTTGAATGCTAATATTAATTGCTACATCGCTTTTATGATTATTTGACTGAATCAATATATAAGTAGATGCGATGATGGTGAAAAAACTAGCTGCAATGGCCAATTGACCCCATTTCGGAATTGTAAAAATGCCTTTATTCTTTTTATTTAAGGAAGCGATATCATTTAAAATTTTTGCCTCGAACTTCTCAAAATAATCACTTGGAATTTCGTTTTGTTTTGTTTCATAGGATTGTAACTCCTGCTTTGAAAACAATTTTTCCGCGCGCGCCTTATCTTCTAAAATTTCTATATTTTCTGTATTCTTTTGCATCTCTGTAATTTGACTAATTATGTTATTATAAGTTTAATCTCTTTTTAAAATTTCCTCCATTTTTTTTAAGGCTTGGTGAAAATTAGCCTTTGCTCCGCCAACAGTAGTACCCGTTATGCTTGCAATTTTTTCGTAATTCAATTCTTCATAATACCTCAACATAAATACAAATCTTTGTTTTTCAGGTAGTTGTTGAATGGCTTGCTCTAATGCAATTTGAATTTGACTTGATTTTAGGCTATCCGAACCCGAAGCTGCGTTTTCGTAGTCCATACTTTCTTCACTTTGGCTTTGAAGCGCGCGCTTTTTTTGTTGTTGTAAAAAATTGAGCGTTTCATTATAGGCTACCCTAAATAACCATGTTGAAAATTCGCTCTCCATCTTAAATCCATCTAATTTAGACCATACTTTTATCCATACCTGCTGAGCGATATCATCCGCATCTGCGTGCTCAGTCACCATACGCTTAATCTGGAAATACACTTTTTGCTGATGATGCTTTAATAATTGTGTAAAAGCATCCTCTTTTTGGATGCCCTGCTGAAATTGAATTATTAGTTCTTGATCATTATGCATATTGTAAATTTAGACAATACTTTCCTTGAATGGTTTAATGCTTTATCTTTAATATTCATTCCTCAAATTACAAATAATGAAAAAAAGTAACATTTTATTACTGTTAGTGCTTTTGGTTTTTGCTAACAATACAAGGGCTCAACTAGCAAACGGTATTATTAATAAGTCTGAAACGGAAAGAATTGAAAAATACCTTTCGTCGGATGATATGGAGGGCAGAAAAACCTATTCAGCTGGAATAGATAAAGCAGCCGATTTTATTGCTAATGAATTTAAGCAAACAGGCTTAGCTACATTCAATAATAGCGGAAGTTATTTACAAAATTTTACAAGATTAAATGCAAAAATTGTTTCAGCAAGTGCTTCTCTAGACGGCGTAGATTTAGATTCAAAAAAAGTGATTGTGCTTACCAGTCAGCCAGCGATTGCTATAACAGAGGTAAGTGGATATGAAATTGCCAAAATTTCAAAAGATGATAATTTGGGTTTGACAGCAAGAAAATATATAGCTGCTGATAAAAATTACATTGTTTTAGTAGATGAAAGTTTTTCCAATAATTTTAGTAGACTCATTCAATTTAAGTCAGGTATTACTGCTCAACAAAAAACAGTGATATTTATTTTAACCAACCAAACACCGGTTAAATATACTATTCAAGCAACCCATAAAATTGAAACATTGAAATTAACCAATGTGGTTAGCGTGCTACCTGGTAAGTCTTTGCCAAATGAATATGTGATTTTCTCGGGACATTATGACCACTTGGGTATTAATGGTTCAAAAACTATTAACGGAGATTCTATTTATAATGGCGCAAATGATGATGCAGCTGGAACGACAGCAATGATAATGCTTTCAAAATATTTTAAAGAAAAAAATAATAATGAGCGCACATTAATATTTGTAGCATTTACTGCCGAAGAAATTGGCGGATTTGGCGCTCAATATTTTTCAAAACAATTTGATCCAATTACGGTAAAAGCAATGTTCAATTTAGAAATGATTGGTACAGAAAGTAAATGGGGAAAGAATAGTGCTTATATCACAGGGTATGAAAAAACGAATATGGGTTCAATTTTACAAAAAAATTTAGAAGGAACTGCATTTAAGTTTTATGCTGACCCGTATACAGATCAAAATTTATTTTACCGATCTGACAATGCAACGCTTGCAAGACTAGGTGTTCCAGCACATACAATTTCTACTTCTAAAATGGATAGTGAGCCTAACTATCATAAGCCAAGTGATCAATTTGAAACTTTAGATATGGATAATATGAATGAGATTATTAAAGCAATTGCATTAAGTTCTCAATCCATTATATCAGGCAAAGACACGCCTTCACGAGTTGATACTACACAGTTAAAATAAATCCATTGAATATTTTTAAGAATATGAGAAGAGTACAATTATTCGTTTTGTTATTAGCCTGTTTCACAAGTCAAGCACAGGTTAAAATGTATTATCCAAGTCAAAGTTTGTGGGAATCAAAGTCGCCCGCTTCCTTTCAATTAGACACTGTTAAATTAAATCAAGCAGTACAGTTTGCAATTGACAATGAGACCAAGTATCCAAAAAATTTGTTGTTAACGCAAGCAATGCAATTTGGAAAAGAACCATTTTCAGATCCTATTGGTCCAATGGCAACTAGAGGAGCAGCATCAGGTTTGATTATTTATAAAGGTTATGTCATTGTTACTTGGGGTGACCCCAATGCAGTTGAAATGGTGAATAGTGTTACAAAAAGTTTTGTTTCTACAGTAGTAGGCTTGGCGGTAGAAAAAGGATTGATTCATTCCATTGACGATAAAGTATATACCTATTTGCCACCCATCCAAGTTGTAAAAAATGGAACATCAGAAAATCAAAATCCAATTGAACCATCTTCGTTTATTTATCCTTTTGAAACTGTACACAATAAAAAAATTAGCTGGGATCATTTATTAAGACAAACGAGTGATTGGGAAGGAGTTTTATGGGGTAAACCAGATTGGGCTGATAGACCATCAGATAAATCCGATGAATGGACGACAAGAAAAAGATTTGAGCCAGGCACTGTCTATAAATATAATGATACGAGGGTGAATGCCTTGGCATTGGCGGCTACTACGGTTTGGAGAAAACCTCTACCCGAAGTTTTAAGAGAGCAAGTAATGAATCCAATTGGTGCATCCAATACTTGGACATGGACTGGTTATCATAATGCATGGATAGTTTTAGATGGTAAAATGATACAATCGGTAAGCGGCGGTGGTCATTTTGGGGGCGGCATGTTTATTAATGCTTACGACATGGCTCGATTCGGATTACTAACTTTAAGAAAAGGTAACTGGAATGGAAAACAAATTATTCCTGAGGCTTGGATTCAAAAATCAACAACTCCCACTTCGGCCAATACTGGATATGGATTTATGAATTATTTTTTAAATACCAATCAAAAAATGTACCCATCTGCCCCAGCATCTGCATTTGCACATTTAGGTAACGGGACCAATGCTATTTATGTTGATCCCGAACATGATATTGTTGCAGTAGTTAAATGGATTGATGACAAATCAATGGATGGATTCTTAAAATTAATGTTAAGTGCTTTGCCAAGTAAGTAGTTGTTCTTATTTTTTTGCTGCTTGTAATTTGTGGTATGTAGTATAAGATATTACTAATAGCCCTAAGAAAATTACGGCCATTAATGAAAATGGAACAAATGAATCACCAACTGCAATATGTGCTATTGCTGCAGTGATATACATGATTCCAAATCCAACATAAGCCCACTCTTTAAATCGTGCCGGAATAGCTGGTACAATTAATAAAACAGCACCAATGAGTTGACCAATACTTACCTCTAAACCTAAATATCTTGGTATTAAAACATGTTCGGTTCCTTTTATTGCTTGCTCTGAATTCATGCCGATAGCAGTAAAAGCAAATGCACAAATAATGCTTGTTGTCACCCAATAAATAATTTTTGTAGATTTCATAATTTATCTTTTTTAAAAATTAATATATTCTTGTTTAAATAGCTTCAAATTCTCCTTTGTCTTTATTTTTTTGAACCATTCCCGCTTCAAACACTTTTCCATTCATCGCAATATATACACCTGGCTTTAAAACTTGCACAAAAGCAAGTGCACTACCCAAATTAAAAAGTCCATCGCTACTTCCAAATTTATAAGGCACCATCGCTCCAGTTAGTACAATGGTTTTATTGGTACAATGTTCCTTAATAAAATTAGCAGTTATAGTCATGGTATCTGTTCCATGTGTGATTAAGATTTTATTTTCTGAAGTGTTAATGCAGGCATCTACAATGCATTTTCGATCTGCTTCGATAAAATCTAAACTATCCTTCATCATAAGGGTGTCGATAGTTAACTCCAATCTGCTTCGGCCTAAATCAAGCATTTCATACAAATGTGTTTCTTTAAAGTAAAGATTACCATTTAGCTCATTATATTCTTTGTCAAATGTGCCCCCTGTTATAAAAACTTTAATTCCTTTATCCATAATTTATTTTTGTCTAAAATTGTCTCCAATAAAAGAGAGTGCATCTATCACCCCTGTTCTCCAGTATGTCCAATTGTGTTCGCCATCACGCATTCTAAATTCATGAGGTACTTTTTTGTTGGTTAAATCGATATGTAATTGCGCATTCCCAATAGTTAAAAAATCATCATCTCCACAATCAATCCAATATTTAACCGATGTTAATTCATCAGTTTTCTTTTGTGCTATGATACTAAATATGCTATTGCTATTCCATGTTGGCGTAAAACGTTCTTTCCCTTTCAAATTTTTACCAATTGTACTTCCAAAAAAAGTATTGTACATTCTTTCTTGCATGTTCTCATAATCTTCATTAGTCCATACTGCAGCACTAAGTGGTGCGGCTGCAACAAACATGTTTGGATATTTTAACGCGTATAAAAGGCTGCCATATCCGCCCATAGACAATCCAGCGATCCCTCTAAATTTTTTTTCTGCTTTTACATGATAGGTCCTTTCAATATGTGGAATCAATTCTTTGATAAAGAAATCTTCATAACTCATTGAACCATCCGCAGCGTTTAAATAAAAACTTTTAAATCCATCAGGCGTTACAATAATCATAGGAGGCATTTTGCCTTCTTTTATTGCAGCATCGGCTAATCGATTGATTTCTCCAAATTGAACCCATCCATCATCGGCATCTCCATATCCATGTAATAAATAAGTGACAGGATAATTTCTTTCATTTGTATAATAATCACTTGGCAAATAAATAGTGTAGTGCACTTCCTTATTAAGAATTGCGCTTTTAATAATTTGTTTTTCTTTTACTATGCCTTGACTATTTGCATTTGCAAAAATTAATAAGAAAAAGAAAAGAGCATAAAATATTTTTTTCATTAGATATATATTTTCAATTAATAAATAAAATTAAAAATTATCATCGTTTATTTCTAACCAATATCCATCAGGGTCTTGTAACCAAATTTGATGCACACCATCAATTCTTGTAGTAATTTTATTTTTATTACCTGCAACATCTTCAAATGCCCAATTTAATTGCAATAATTTATTTGTAAAATCTTCAAAGTTGGGAACAGTAAAACAGGTATGCTGATTTTTATAATACTCTTTTTTTTGAGCTGCACCTTGTATTACATGAAGCATAGTATGTTCGCCTGTTTTATACCAGATGTGTTTGCCATCGTGAAAGGGCTCAGCAATTGAGTCTAAGCCAATAATTTTTGAGTAAAAATTACCAGCTGCCGGGATATTCATTACATAAATAGCGGTATGATTAATATGTACGTTTTTATTTGTCTTTTGTGCTGACAGACTCATTCCAATGCTTAATAAAGCGACAAGGCAAGCAGTTTTCATATTATATTTTTAGGTAGTTCTAAGGTACAACAATCTAAGCTAGCTTTTATAATGTTAAATAATCTACTAATTTTGTAGACAAAATAATATATGCTACATTTACATTTCAATTATTTCAAAAAATAGAACCACTATGAAAAAAGCTGTATTTATTTTATTTGCTTTATTAATTACGCATACCACTTTTGCACAGTCTAAAAATTATGTTGATTCTGTAAATAATTGGCATAAAAAAAGAATTGACTATTTAACAAGGGATAACGGATGGCTTAACTTAGAGGGTTTATTTTGGTTACATAAAGGAATAAATACTTTTGGTAGTGCTAAAGAAGCAGATTGCCATTATCAAAATGGATTGTTCCCAGCAAAACTTGGAAGTTTTATCTATGAAGGGGATTCGGTAATATGGAAAAATGCGAATACAAATACCATTACCATAAATAAAAAAGCAACCTTAAAAAATGAGGCATATAAAGTGTTTGGTGCAGGCGCGTCCTATAGTGATCAAGTAATGGACTATGGTCAATTTTCATGGGTCATCATAAAACGCGAGGATAAGGTAGGGGTAAGATTTCGTAACTTAAAAGCCAATACACTGTTGACTTTTAAAGGAATAAATCGCTTTCCTATTAATGAAAATTGGAAATTTAAAGCGACTTTAGTTCAACCTGCACAGGATTTTTTAATGATTACAAATGTGCTTGGACAGACAACAGCTAGTAAAAACGCCGGTACTTTGCATTTTCGAAAGGATGGGATTGAATATACCTTGGATGTAATTGATGAAGGCGGCCCAACTTTATTTATTGTTTTTGCAGATCAAAGTTCAGGTAATTCAACATATGGTTCAGGAAGATTTATCGATATCCCTAAGCCCGATAAAGATGGTAACACCGAAATCGATTTTAATATAGCCTATAACCCTCCTTGCGCTTTTACTCCATTTGCTACCTGCCCATTACCTCCAAAACAAAATAGGCTTCAATTAAATATAGAAGTTGGCGAAAAAAATTATGGACATCATTAAACTGTCCATTAACTTTGAATGAATGATTAATGCTAGTAATTCAAAATTTTCTATTGCAGTAATAGGCCTTGGTTATGTTGGTCTTCCATTGGCTGTGGAATTTGGTAAAAAATACCAAGTTGTTGGATTTGATATCAATCCAACTCGGATAAAATCTTTACATCAAAAAAAAGATGATACACTTCAAATAAGTGAACAAGAAATTAATGCAGCAACAGGGTTAATTTTTAGTGATAACCTCGAAGCAATAAAAGATTGTACCATTTATATTGTAACAGTACCTACGCCTGTTGACAATAATAAATTGCCTGATTTAACTCCGCTATTAAATGCAAGCCAAATGATTGGCAAATTGCTAAAAAAGGGGGATACTGTTATATATGAAAGCACTGTTTATCCTGGTTGTACCGAAGAGGATTGTGTGCCGGTGCTTGAAAAAGCAAGTGGCTTAGTTTTTAATACTGATTTTTATTGCGGGTATTCACCGGAAAGAATTAATCCAGGGGATAAAATAAATATATTGGTGAAAATAAAAAAAGTCACTTCTGGCTCCACTCCTCAAATAGCTGACTTAGTGGACAATTTATATGCTAGCATTATCACTGCGGGAACGCACAAGGCTTCAAGTATTAAAATTGCCGAAGCATCAAAATCAATTGAAAATGCACAAAGAGATATCAATATTTCCTTTGTAAATGAGCTAGCATTGATTTTTGATAAGATGGGAATTGATACCCAGGAAGTTTTAGATGCTGCTGCTACAAAATGGAATTTTCTGCCATTTAAACCTGGATTAGTTGGAGGACATTGTATTGGCGTGGATCCATATTATTTAGCTTATAAGGCAAAAAAACTAGGACATAATCCGCAGGTGATTTTATCTGGTAGAGAAGTGAATGATCAAATGAGTGCCTTTGTTGCAAACAAATTAAAAAGGTTACTTCAACTTAAAGGCTTGGATAAAACAGGAGCCAATATTTTGTTACTTGGGGCTACATTTAAAGAAAATTGTCCAGACATTCGCAATTCAAAAGTGTTTGATATTTATAATCAATTAATTGAAATGGGCTATTATGTAAAATTATTTGATCCATTTGCAAATGCACAAGATGTTGCTGAAACACACAATATACAGCTCATTACTGCTTTGGATAAATATGATGGTATCATATTAACAGTAGCGCATGATTTTTTCAAATCTTTGGACTATGATCAGCTAAAGGCAAGTAGTGAATCTGTTTTATTTGACACCAAGTCATTTTTAGACAAAAAAATAGTTACAGCAAGGCTGTAACTATTTTGATAAAACTATATTAGTCAATTATTGTACGATTGATTTATTTAATTTGGGTGATAAATTTTTTCAGCATGTTTTAGTACTTCATTTTTATCAAGCGTCATTGGTTTTAAAGTTTGTGATTGGTACATGGCGCGCTGGTCAGCAAAATGAGGACTTTCTTTATGCATGCTTGCTCCAAAAGTATTGATAGATTCAATATGAGGTAAGCTACCATCTTTTGGGAATCTTACTAAATTAATATATGCATCGCCACTATTCATTTTTCTAGTTCCATCTTTATACGGCTCGGACATAACAGCGGCCAAAACATCTGGCATACCTGCTTGTGGCCAACTTTCATCGCCTCTAACCAATTTTTGCAAATCGCCTAAAACGATATCAGTGCGTCCGAAATTTTTAAGTAAGTAGTCATTTATTTTTTCATATACAACCACAGCTTCGTTTATGGTAAGTAAATCGTTTTTGCGCCCATCCATAATTTGAGGCACCATATAATAAGCCAAATTATAAATTGCAGCTCCTTTACTATCCACTGCCGCCGCATGGTCCCATGTTTTTAGTGTCGAAATTAAATAGGCAAGTTTTGGATTCATTTTTTCATTTACCAAAAACATACTATCTGCATTAAAACCATAAGGAAATAAAATTTTGCTAGGTAAGCTTCGGTCAAATTTTATTTTTTTCAAATCCTCGAAACTAATTTTATCTAATTTATCAATCATGTCTTTTGCACGACGACTTCTGTTATCATGGTAGGTTTCGTATCCATCATTCACATCAAATTTAGAAGGGTCTAAATTATATTTTTCGTCTGTTGCTAAAAAGGGAGAATGATTCGTGTTAAATAAATAGCCACTAGCAGGATTGGTGTATTGAGGCAACTCACTTAATGGCTTAAATTTTGTCCATAAGGTAGCCATTGTATTGCCCGGTACCGTACTGTTCCAGTGGTATGCAGTATCGGGGTTTCGATAGGGCATTTTACCATTTGAAATATAATAGATCGTATCTTTATTATCGGCGTACATAATATTAAACATGGCTAAATGATTTTGATTCAGTGCCTGTTTAAATTGAGTATAGTTGGTAGACCTATTCATTGCATACCATTGTTGTAATGCGCCGGCATCCATTAAAGATGGTAAACGCATTGAAAAATATTCTCCTTTTGGTGTTGCAACAGTTGGACCATAAATTGAATTGTAAACTGTTTTATAGATAGGGAATGGAATGCCTTTGATATTTAGTTTAATTTTTCTTTTTTCTAAACTATACCATTTGCCATCTACTATATATTGATATGGATGGTTTTTATCAGATTGTAATTGGTATACATCTATTTTATCCTGAAAATTTACGGTATGTGCCCAAGCAAGTGTAGGAGTTACACCATGAAATATTAAGGGTGCTCCGGGAAATAATCCCCCAAGTATATTCCAACCTTCTTCGCTTTGTAAATGTGCTTCATAAAATGCAGTAGGACCTTCAATTGGTTGATGCGCATTAATCACCAACATATTTTCACCTGAAGCTGATTTGCTTGAATGAATAGCAAATGCATTACTACCCTCTCCAGTAAATCCTTCTAAATGAGGAATGGTACCATTTAATATTTTAGGAAGGGCTTTGTCAACGCCACAAAATACAGCTACTGAAAATACAGTGCTAGACAAATACTCTTCTACTGAAATTGGGAATACATTTTTATTGAGAACTTCTTGAGGATGTGCTTTTGCATATGCTTCAAGCCCCATCAAATATCCTTTTACTAACAATAAAAATTTTGGATCCATACCAGCAATTTGTGCGTCGACCAATGCCCTGGTGTTTAATAGCCCCACTACAAAATCAATGGGTGCTCCTTTTTTCCCCATATAAGTAGATAGCTTGCCCTTGCCGGTTAATAAAAGTGTTTGGATCGTTTTGAAATCATCTTCACTATGTGCCCAGGCGATACCATATGCTACCTCGGGGTCGGTTGGAGCAAAAATGTGCGGAACTCCATAAACGTCTCTAGCAATGGTAATTTTTTCAGGATTGATATTAGGGATGGCTGTTTGCTGTGCATCTGCCATCTTTCCCATTAAAAATGAAAAAATAATTAAAGTTAAATGTGCAATCTTTTTAGTCATGTATGTATTTTAAGAATTAGGAACTGTAATTTATAGATAATATCTAAATTTGCTTTACAAATTAAACATATAACAATGATAGAGTCTAAAAGGTTTGGTTCAAAAAAAGCATTAATTGACATTGACGAGACAATTTGTTTTTATACAGAAAAGCGTGTTTATGAGTTAGCAGAGCCCAACTTTGACAATATTGCAAAAATCAATAAGCTTTATGATGAAGGCTGGCATATTACTTATTGGACAGGTAGAGGAGAAAGCTCAAAGCGAGATTTAAAAGCATTAACATTAGATCAACTCACTAAATGGGGTTGTAAGTTTAATGACCTAATAACAGGGTATTGTCCTAACGGCGGACCAACTAAACCTAATTTTGATTTAGTGATTGATGATAAAGCAAAGCGTATCGAGGAGCTATAATAAAAAGAGGCCTCAAATTTTTGAGGCCTCTTTTTATTATATTCAGTGTAGTTATTATATTTCTAACTTACAAAGGTCTGATCCAAATATTTCTAAAACTTACAGGGTTGCCACCATCCAATCCATGGTCCTGTAAAATTAATGGCATCTTATCGGCATGTTTTATATACTTAGGTAAGCCAATCCATTCAACGCCGCCATAAACAACTGCATTGTTCTGAACTAGAATACCATTTAACAAAACCGTCATATGTGCTGGAGTAGCTAAATCACCGTTGTCTTTAAATTGAGGTGCAGTAAATACAACATCATAAGTTTGCCATTCACCTGGTTTTTTACATGCAGTTACTAATGGAGTATGTTGCTTATAGATACTTCCAATTTCTCCATTTACATAAGTTGGATTGTTGTAGTTATCTAAAATTTGTAATTCATAATTACTCATAAACCAAATACCACTATTTCCTCTAGTTTGATTGCTGCCTTTAATTTCGGCAGGCTCTCTAAACTCAAGGTGTAATTGACAATCACCAAATGCCTGCTTAGTTTCTAAATCTCCCGATCCTTTCACAACCGTCAATGCTCCGTCGGCGTCTATTTTCCAACCTGGTGCCCCACCTTTTTTCTTTTGAAATGAATTGATATCTTTTCCATTATAAAGTACAATCGCATCAGATGGTGCATCTGCTACAGATGTTCCTGGTGTTACTGTTTTTGGAATTGGATTCCACTCTTCTGTTTTAGCAGCCTCATATTCTAAACTATCTTGTCTGCTTTTGAATTTTGATTGAGCATTAGCCATCATAGTATAACTACAGAAAGCTAAAGTAATAAATGCAATTTTTTTCATTAGGCAATTTTTAAATGTATAGCAATTTAAGCCCAATAGCCGGAATTTAAAAATTTTATGTTGACGGCTTTCTTTTAATAAATACCTCGTTTCTATATTCAATACTTTGCGTACAGTCATACTAATAATTCAATAT
Organism: Chitinophagaceae bacterium; assembly: GCA_947375185.1. Lineage (GTDB taxonomy): Bacteria > Bacteroidota > Bacteroidia > Chitinophagales > Chitinophagaceae > Sediminibacterium. The sequence continues at coordinate 1,810 of CANCEU010000027.1, read as the reverse complement.
GCAATCGAGGTGGAAGATGTATGGGACTAAGGGATAAATTCTGAGCATATTTTTTAGATAAAGAAGATTTAGATTTTATGATAGTAGGGGTAAATGCCATTCTTTTTGTAACCTACTAAATATATTATATGTTACAAATCAATTTATTACGATTAAAAAACGTGTTTTAGACAATTAAATGAATGTCTATGCAAAGTCAAGTAATCATATGTGATCAACAGGCTATATACGCCATAGGAAGTGCAATGTTATTACAACAACACCCTGCGTTTTTGACTCCTCAAATAATTAGTGACTTTAAAGGCATTAATGAATTGCTGGTTCCTGATACTCCCTTAGTACTTGTGATTGATAGTAGCATGGTTGATTTTTCCGATCATCAATTAATTAGCTCACTTATTAAATTGAAAAAACAAACACCGATGATGGTTGTTTTAAATGATTCAGATAATTTAATGTTGTTTCAATTAATTGAAAATGGGTTTTCTGTAATTGTTTCTCGAACTGCCACCAGGGCTGAATGGCTTAAAGGGTTGGAAATGACTAAGTCTGAAAAAGTATATTTTAGTAATGAGATTTCCGACAAAGTAAATGCGTTGATGAATAATATGGATGATTTACAATTATTAGATAAGGTTACTAATCTTGCATTGTATGACAAGTATATATTAATTCGTATTTGTCAAGAAGCACCTAGCAAACTCATTGCTTCCGAATTAGGACATAGCAAGCGCACCATTGAAGGTCATCGAACAAAAATGATGCAGCTATTTGATGTCAAAAATGTTGCTGGATTAGTAAAAATTGCATGCACTTCAAAGCTATACCAACATTACCTTTCCAATCCAGGCCTATATGATGTTACCTTATGTGTTAAAACGTCCTCTTTATAAAAATGAATTATTTTAAAATTGCCATCAATATACATTTGTGCTTGGTCGGTAAAATGTTTATTGTTAGGATCAAAACTTTGACCTCCTGTAATAATGGTTTTTGCTGTTATTTTTTTTCCAAAACTCACTGCTGCAATAAAGCTATTGCCTGAGTAGCCGTAACGCTTCATAGCGATTACACCAGGTTCTCTTCTACTTTCAAACGCAGGTAATTGGCCAAATTTAGAGGAGGTTTGTGCAACTGCGATACTTGGTCGAACATCTGAAAATGGAAACGCTCCTATCATGTATCGTTGGTATCTATTAACTTGGCCCCATGGAATTTCCCAAGTTCTTTGATTATAGGGAAGCTTAGGGTCACCATATGCTGCTTTTATAGTTGACAAGGTAGAATCTATTAAATCCAATTTCATTTCATTGCTAATTTCATTCACAATGCGATTAAATCGAACGATTGCTTGTGTTGCTTCTTCCTCGGTTGCTGCCGCAGGAAGTTTAGTCATTAATTTAGTAGCCCATTCAATAGCGATGGTTTGGGCAATGGAATTGGTATCTGCATCATGATTCCATGCAGCTAAATATTGAATCGCTTTTTGTTGATCAGCGGTTAATGTTGAAGTTTTTACATACTCCATAAAGGGAGGCAATAAAATATCAAAAGCGGTTAAGTGTTTATTGTATCCAATTTTAATTAAGTCATCCAAACTAATTTTATCTATTTTTTCAAGCAATCTTTCCGCATTAATGCCTCTTGCATTTTGTCCATCTGGCGCCATATAGGCCGGATAGTCTTGCGCTTTTGGGCTTTTGTTTCCTGCTACTCGATAAGGGGTTGCATTACAATTTTGCAACCAGCCATTCGTCGGATTAATACTTTGAACAATTTCATTTAATGTATGTACTCCTTGCCACTCCGT
>CANCEU010000026.1 GCA_947375185.1 Chitinophagaceae bacterium | reverse complement strand
GTCCCGAGCGGATTCGAACCGCTGTAGAAGCTTTTGCAGAGCTCTGCCTAGCCACTCGGCCACAGGACCTTTTCGGGACGCGAAAATAACACAAAGAAGTTAATTATAAAAGAATTTTCCAACTATTACGAATTAAACGACATTTGTACTCTAAATAACTACGATATGTCAGCAATTGGAGCTTCTGAACTTATAATAAATGACCGCGGAGCGGTTTACCACCTAAATGTAAGACCTGAGGAAATAGCAGATACCATTATCACTGTAGGAGATCCTGAGCGAGTAGCATCTGTTAGCAAATACTTCGACAAAATTGAATTTAAGTGCGAACATAGAGAATTCATCACCCATACAGGCTATATTGGCAACAAAAGATTATCAGTTTTAAGCACTGGCATTGGACCTGACAACATTGATATCGCATTAAATGAAGTGGATGCTTTAGTGAATATCAATTTTGAAACAAGAACAATAAACGAAAAACACAAAGCCGTTTCTATAATCAGAATGGGCACTTGCGGTTCATTGCAAGGCGAAGTGGGTGTTGATCAATTAGTGGCGGGAACCCATGGCTTAGGTATCGATAATTTATTACACTTCTACAAGTTAGATAATAACGAGGAGGAACAATCTATTCTTTCTGCATTTGAGCAACATACGCAAATAACTGACTTTAAAATTCAACCTTATATCGCAAGTGCTAGCAATGATTTGATTAAACATTTTAAGGAAGGTTATAGTAAAGGTATTACCGTGACCTGTCCTGGTTTTTATGGCCCACAAGGAAGAATTTTAAGATTGCCTTTAAGTATGCCTAACTTAGTAGATCAAATGACAAGCTTCCAGCACGAAGGTCATCATATTGCTAATTTTGAAATGGAGACAAGTGCTATTTATGGACTTTGTAAATTACTAGGCCATCAATGTTTAAGCGTGAATGTAATTATTGCAAATAGAGTTAAGAAAGAATATAGTAAAAATATGGGAGTAGCGGTTGATCATATGATTCAAAAAACATTAGGCATTATAGCTGGAATATAATTATAATAAAGATTGTAAATGAATATTCAATTTTCAAAATACCAAGGCACAGGAAACGATTTCGTCATTATTGACAATAGAGATGGTGACATCGCTTTATCCAATCAGCAAATTGCATTTTTATGTGATCGTCGTTTTGGGGTTGGCGCGGATGGATTAATGTTATTGGGCAGTGAAGCTGGTTACGATTTTAAAATGACCTATTATAATGCAGATGGCACGGAAGGAACCATGTGTGGCAATGGTGGCCGCTGTTTAGTTCAATTTGCGCATGATAACGGAATTATTAAAGAGCATTATAACTTCATTGCAATTGATGGACCACACGAGGCAAGCATTCATAATAATGGGTGGGTGCATTTAAAGATGACTGATGTAAAATCGGTTGAAGTAGGTATGGATTTTTTTGTTACCAATACTGGCTCTCCACATTATATTAAATTGGTTACCAGTATTGAGCAATACGATGTGTTTAACGAAGGAAAAAGCATTCGAAATAATAGTCAATTTGAGAAAGAAGGCATTAATGTAAATTTTGTCGAGTATCAACAAGACCACTTGTTTGTACGCACATACGAAAGAGGGGTCGAAAATGAAACCTATAGTTGTGGAACAGGGGTTACTGCCGCAGCTATTACTTCATGCCTTCATAAAGAGGGAGCACATGATGTTCAAATTCAAACCCTTGGCGGTAAACTAGCAGTAAGTTTTAATAATCAAGGTGGAGGCCATTTTAATCATATTTGGCTAAAAGGTCCTGGCACATTCGTTTACAAGGCAAATATTCATGTAAAATAAATATCCATTTAAACTATTTACACCATGGCCTTATTCAATGTGCGCGTTTATGGAATTTTAATAGATAGTCAAGATAGATTATTGGTGAGTGATGAATTTATTCGTGGTGCTTACATTACTAAATTGCCAGGTGGCGGACTTGAAATTGGAGAAGGAACTAGAGACGGATTGGCAAGAGAATTTATGGAAGAGGCCAACTTAAAGGTTATAGTTGGTGATCATTTTTACACAACTGATTTTTTTCAAATCTCCGCTTTCAACAACAAAGACCAAATTATTTCTATTTATTATTTAGTTTATTCTGACAAAACAGAAACCATCATCGCTAAAACAAAAGCCTTTGATTTTTTGCCAGAACAAGTTGCCGATTTAACAGGCACTGCAGAACATTTAAGATGGGTTTCTTTAAGTGAATTAAGCGAGGAAACAATGACTTTGCCCATAGACAAAGTTGCTATCAAAATGCTATTGGACAAGTATCGCTTTTAATATTAAATTTCATTGTCAATTCCCATAGCAGCTAATTTCATTTTAGTAGCTGTTGCATGTCCTAAATATTTTTCAATTCTTGATTCAATGAATGAAATTGCTGGCGTTAAAATAATCGCCATGGTAAATTTGTACATGTAGTTTACTAAACATACTGCAATCACAAAGCTCCAAGTCCAGTTGTTACCAAACTTAAATGCAATTACTAAAACCACAAAACTATCAACCAACTGTGACACCACCGTTGAACCAGTAGCCCTTAGCCAGGGCATTTTCTCCCCTGTTATTTTTTTAATTTTATGAAACACAATTACATCAATAAACTGACTCACCAAAAAAGCGACTAAACTTCCTAGGATAATCCACATGCCTTGTCCAAAAATAGCTTCAAAAGCATTTTGCATACTTGGTACCCCATTTGCTACTTTGGAACCTACCCAAAAATCAGCTGGTGCAATACGCATTGCTAAATAAAACATGACAAACGCATAGGCAATTAAACTCACTGCTATCAAACTAATTCTTCGAACTGCTTTTGGTCCATAATATTCATTTACAATGTCTGTGATAACAAATTCCAATGGCCATAATAAAACACCACATGTCAAATTAAAAGATAAGCCAGATTGTCCTAAAATGGTGAAGTTGGCTGGCTTAATACCTAATACCCCTTCAAGTGAAAATATCTTTCCACCAATACACTCCGCTATTAACGCATTGGCGACAAAAAATGCAGTAATGACTATAAAAAGTTTAGTGGATTTGTCTTTAAGAATTGAATTAATCATTTTTGAATTAAATTATTACTGAATTATCTATTGAGTGCAACAAACTGAACCAATAACATAAATACTATTAAAATTGTTTGCCATTTAGGGGAGAATGTATGCTGCTTTGTCAACTTCATACCTAATAACCAAAGCAAAAAACAAATATTAGCAATAGGAGCCATAACAAACCCCAACTCTATCATATAGCCATCAATAAGCGGAGAAAATTTGAACCATTTAAACAACATCATCATGATAGAAAAAACTGTAAAAACATTGCAAATCATTGCTAGTCTACCAATAAATGCCAAAAAGGAATTATTAAATATATTTTTCATGCGTTTTTATGTCCTACAAGATAAGAAAATTACGCAAAAAGCCTTTTTAGTTGTAGGTTTGTGACTATAATTTATTAGTATGTTGAAGACCTTTTTAAAGTCGGCCTTACCCCATATCATTGCCGTTGTTGTATTCGCAATTGTCGCTATTGTATATTGTCAACCTGCATTGGAGGGCAAAGTTTTACAACAATCCGATGTTACACAGTGGAAAGGAATGGCTCAGGATGCTTTGGAGTATAAAGCCAAATATGGCACTACCCCACTTTGGACAAAAAGTATGTTTGGGGGAATGCCTACTTATCAAATTACGGGTATCCCTGCTAATGCATTTACTATTGGTGCCTTAGATTTATTATTTACATTAAGATTACCCGAACCAATTGGCTTATTCTTTTTGGCAAGTATTTGTTTTTATATTCTTGCCCAAATATTGGGATTCAATAGTTTATTAAGTGTAATAGGAGGACTTGCGTATAGTTATGCAACTTATAATCCAATTATTGTTACAGTTGGTCACATGACTAAAATGCATGCCATTGGTTATCTGCCATTATTTATTGGTTCAATTATATTATTATTTAAGAAACGATATTTGATTGGCACATTAATGGTGGCTATTTCCACTGCGCTTTTTGTACAGGCTAACCATTTACAAATTACATACTACGGAATAATCATCGTTTTCTTTTTATCCATTTACTATTTAATAAAATGGATTAAAGAAAAAGACTTTATACATATCGGTAAAACATTTGCACTAGGATTGATTGCTGGTGCACTAGGACTTGCAGTGAATGCACCCATGTTAGTGAGCACTTATGAATATGGCAAACAATCAATAAGAGGCGGTAGTGCTTTAATCACAAAGGAAAGTAAAACAACAGCTACCGGATTAAACACTGACTATGCGTTAAGTTATAGCATGTTTAAATCAGAACCACTCGTAATGATGTTCCCTAATTTATATGGTGGTTCAAGCGACCCTAATATAGTTGACCCTGGCACATCAAAAGGAATTGAAACATTGCAACAAATGCAACCCCAAATTGCACAGCAAGTGCAATCATTCCTTAATTTTTATTGGGGAGGAATTGGTGGCACTTCGGGACCTCCTTATGTTGGTATCGTCATTTGCTTTTTTGCAATCATTGGATTAAGTGTACAAAAAAATGAACATCGTTATTGGATAACTGCTACCATTATTTTTTCTCTAATGCTTGCAGCTGGCTCCTATTTACTTTCATTCAATAGTTTCATGTTGGATCATTTACCATTTTATAATAAGTTCAGAGCACCAAGCATGATTATTGTTGTGCCAACTTTACTTTTAGGCGTGATGGCTTTATACGGAATGGATGCCTTAGTGAAAGAAAGTAGCTGGAAGCAAGTATTTAGCAAATACAAAGTAAGCTTTGCAGTATTGCTTGTATTATTTGCATCTGTTTTTTACATATATGCAACAAGTGATTTTAAAAGTAAAGAGGATAATCAAAAATTAATTCAATGGAGTAATATTGTTAGTGCACAAATAAAAGATCCAGCTGCTGCTGCTCAATATATTACCCCAGCCAATGATTTAGTAAATGCAGTTGCAACGGATCGTAAAACATTGATTGAAGGTGATTTATTGAAAGCAATTATTTTCTTATTGATTATTGCAGTTTTATTATTCTTGTCTTTCAAAAAAATCATCAATCACACAATTGTATTTATTGCAATTGGCGCAGTTGCGTTATTTGATTTATTTCAATTAGATGTAAAATATTTAAAGCCTGATCATTTCGTTGAGCAAACGGAAAGTGAAAATGCATTTGCCTTAACACCATTGGATAATGCTTTAAATAAGGACACGAGCGACTACCGAGTATTAGATGTAAGAAATGGAATTGGTGCAGCTTTCAATGGTGGGGCATTAATTGCCTATCACCATAAAACAGTGGGAGGATACAACCCTGCCAAATTGAGCATTTATCAAGACTTAATCGAGAATCAATGGTATAAATTTCCTAATTGTATGCCAACTGTAAACATGCTTAACACCAAGTATGTGATATCTGGAAATTTAGCAACTGACACTTTACCTAACAATGAGGCCTGCGGTGATGTGTGGTTTGTTAAAGGAATTAGATATGAAAAGGATGCCGCTAGTGTAATGCATGCCTTGGATAATTTCAATCCAAAAGACACTGCTATTATTGAAGAGAAAGATAAGATTGCCAGTTTATCAGGATTAAACACAGATAGTTCGGCACATATTAAATTGTTACAAAATAATAACGACGAAGTTACCTATACAGCATCTACTAAAAAAGATCAATTAGCAGTATTTAGTGAAATATATTATCCACTTGGCTGGAAAGCTTATGTTGACAATAAAGAAACTCCAATTGTAAAAGTAAACTATGTATTAAGAGGTATTGTGGTTCCTAAAGGTGATCATCAAATTAAATTTGAATTGAAACCAATAAGCATTGCCAATTCTAAACAAGCTTCCAGTTTTGCATCATTCATTATATGGGCTTTACTTGGTTATGTAGGCTTTTATTGGTTTAAGAAAAACAAATCAATCGAGGCATAATTTAAAATTTAAATCATGCATTTAAGTATTATCATATGTAGTTATAATCGCGCAAACTATATTGGCGATGCATTAACTGCATTGTATGAACAAACTGCATCTTTGGATCAATTTGAAGTTTTTATTGTTGATAATAATTCAACCGACAATACAACCGAAGTATTCAAATCATGGAGGGCATCCCATCCAAATGGTCGTTTTGAATACACTACAGAAACAAAACAAGGCGCTTCTTACGCGCGCAATACGGGTGCTAAATTAGCAACTACTCCTTGGCTTTGCTTTATTGATGATGACGCTATTGCAAGTCCTCAATATGTTGAAAATGTAATCAAGCACACCAATGATCAACCTTTGATTGTAGGATTTGGCGGTAGAATTATTCCAAAATATATCCCGACTGAACCAAAATGGATGAGCTATTATGTTTCAAGTTTAGTAGGCAATTTTGACTACGCCCCAATTGCTTGTGCTTTTGAAAATGGCAAATATCCATTGGAGTCAAATATGATTGTTGCTAAAAAAGTATTTGATCAAGTAGGCGGATTTAATGAACAAATACCAGGGGTGGTTGGTACACTCAGAATTGGAGGCGAAGGGAAGGAATTATTTTATAAAATAATGGCACTAGACCACACCATTTATTATGACCCTAATATTATGGTGCAACATGTTGTAGAAGTAAGCAAATTAACCCCTGAATATTTATACCGTGTTGCTAGTGGTATTGGTCGTGGAGAAAGATCTAGGACTAAAGCAATTAACAACACAGCATATAATAAAAAAGTATTTGAATACCTTTTAAAATTAGGAGCAGCAATTATTTTGGGCGTAAAGTATACATTGCAAGGAACTCCGGCTAAATCATGGCCAGTTATTCAATTTAGAATTGATGCTTTAAAAGGATTGGTTGGAAACTAAATACACTTATAAAAGTGCGGCTTTCCTGATATAATGATTGGAGCAAGCCTCCATAATTCGAATACATTAATTGCAAACCCCGAAATATAACCATAGTCTTTAAATGGGTTATTCAATTTCAACAAGTTTACGATAAAGCTAGCTATAAAAGAAAATGGAATAGCCCAAGAATAATTAAGCAGTAAACAAAAGAACCAAAAAATGCCATACTGTTTTCTGATTCGCAGATGATTAGATACAATTAATTGAAACCCTTTTTTGTCTGATAAATTAGTGTAGCTATTGTCAACTGATCTGGTTGCTGACTGAATGGAAGTACCAATTAAATGGATAACTTCAATGTCACCATATATACAAATAGTGCCCTGTTTATTTAATCTACTACACCACTCTACTTCCTCTGCATATAAAAAAAAGTCTTCGTCCAGCAATCCTGCATTATCTATTGCACTTCGCTTTACCATTAAATATGCACCACTCACCCAATTTACCTTTTGTTCTGTTTCAGCTTTAATAATAGAAGGCTTAGATGTTTTAAAAAGAGACGCCATAAATTTCACAACACTACCCCAATAAGGGAGTTCTAATAAATGATTCATTCCCCCTTTAACAAAGTTACTTCCAGAAAATTGGGGCTCACCATTCGGATATATTAATTGTACACCACAAGCAATATGATTTGATTTTTCAAATCTATGTAAACATTCATGGATGCTTCCAGGCTTTAAAATAGTGTCTGGATTAAGCAATAAAACATGTGTTCCACTAGCTATTTTTATCCCAGCATTATTTGCCCTTGCAAATCCAGCATTGTACCCCATAAAAACATACTTCACAAAAGGATACTGATGTGATAATGCATCCTTGCAAACACTCGAATCCTCATTATCAACTACAATCCACTCAATTTCAGCGTCATTTATTAAAGCAGGTTCTGCTGAAGCCAAACAATCCAAAATATAGGCTGTTGATTTATAGTTTACAATAATTATAGATAGTCGCATCTTAGTTGGAATACATTTTCAGGCTTGAAGATAAAGATAAAAAAAGATATATTTGTGAAACAAGAATAAGCATTATTAATGATCAAGCCCAGAGAAACTAGAATAGCCAATAATTTTGATGTCATTAGAATCTTATTCGCTTGGTTTGTAATCGTATCCCATAGCTATGTACTCAATGGCAACGGCCCAACCGATCCACTTGCAAGTTTAACAAATGGGTACATGATATTTTCCTTCATTGGCGTGAAAGGCTTTTTTATAATTAGTGGCTACTTAATTTTTCAAAGCCTAGAGCGAAGTCAATCCATCGCAGATTATCTAGCCAAAAGAATGCTCCGTATTTTTCCTGCTTTAATTGTAGTGTTGGCACTTACCTTACTTATTGTTTATTTTATTTACCCTACACATGAAGGTTATTATTTATTAGATCCCGAAATTTATAAATACTTTTTAGGAAATAGCGTGCTATTCATGCCTCATTTTTTTATCAAGGGCATATTTGTAAATCAACCCAACCCTGCAATTAACGGATCATTATGGACTATTGAATTTGAATTCTTTTTTTATATGGTATTGTTGCTTTTCTTCCCGATTCGCAAAAACAAAAATGCATTAAAAATATTATTAAGCCTTCTCATTATTGGACTTTTTGCTGGAAATATTTTTTTTATAGATGAGTTAAAAAAGATAACATCCCCTATCAGCCTTGAACTAGCGTTTGACTTAGGCACTTACTTTTTAATAGGGTCCTTGATTGCTTGTTTCAATTGGGAACGAATTCCTTACAAGCTATGGATTACGATTGCATTTGGAGTAGTATTAGTAATAGCCACTGTTTTCAAATTAAACTATAGCTGGGTACAAATTAGTCTTCCATTTATCATCATTTTTTTAGGAAAACAAAGTTCAAGAATTGCAACCATTTCACACCAAGTATTAGGAGACCCTTCCTATGGAATATACCTATACGGGTTTCCAATTCAACAATTCATCATTTATTTCTTTAAGCCCACTACGGTTACTTTACTAATTTCAAGCACAATACTAAGCTTTGTAATTGGCTATCTTTCTTGGACATTCATTGAGAAAAGAGCACTGGTTTACAAAAATATATTTGCTCCAAAGCGAACTATAGTTGATTAGGGACTTTAGCCAATTATGGCCTTAGCAAATAACTGATAAACATTAAAAATTTAGAGCAAGGGCCGAATTTTAAAATACCCAAATGAAACTTTGTTTGGAGTGAAAGCATCTTTCTAATTACAGGTAATATACGGGTTTCTTTTACGCCATCATTTACAATATCCTGGATGGACCTAATTTTATAATTACGTAATAGGCGCCAATAATAATCATAAATTAAAATATCAGAGAAAGCATTGTTGCCCATTTTTTCTGCAAACCAAATGTTTTCTTTTACAATAACATCTTCATTGTTTCTACAAAAAACGGTAGTTTGATCCTCATGCAACCCAATGCTCACTAAATGCTGATCAAGATAAACATAATGATAACCCTTGTTTAATAAAGAAACATAATAGTCAACATCTACCAACCAAATATAATCCTCATCATAATCCACACCCACTCCCTTTTTTAACATAGTATTACTTGGAGGCCCAATCACATTTGCGCGTAAAATATGATTCGGTCGCTTATTCATGTCTTTTAGCAACCCCGTAAGATATTGCAAGGTTAATTTCGTTCCATCTGGCTGAATGGCTGTGTTTTTACAAAAGACGAATTGAGCTTTTGAATTTGCTTCAAAAGCAGCTATATACGTCGACAAACATTCAGTTGAATCCAACCAATCATCTTGATGCAAAAGCATGTAATAATCCCCGGTTGAAAGATGAATGGCATTATTCCAGTTCTTAGGGCTTTTTAGTGCCGGCTGATTGTGATAATATTTAATATTGAGCTCAGAAATATAAGATTGTATCGCTATTTTTATGTCCTCATTTGGAGAGTCATCAGAAATGATAATTTCTACATTTTTATAAGACTGCTTTTGAACAGACTGAATAGCACGAACCACAAATTCAGGTTGCTTGTAAGCAGGAATACAAATGGAAATGAGCGGTGCTGACATTTAATAAATGCGTTAATGATTATTACAAATATACTAAAGGGAATTGGAAAAAGAGGCTCCAAAAAGAAAGCCTTAAATCAGGAACATCAATTGGGATGGTTCGAAGAGAAATTATTAAAACACAAGGACGATCAATTTCCAAAACAATACCAATTTCCAAAGTTTATTTTAAACTACGTTCGCCCATATGAAGTCATTAAAACATATAAAGAGATATTTGGAGGGGATATCTACAAATTCAATACTCCAAATAAAAGTGGGGTCATTTTAGATTGTGGAGCAAATATTGGAATCAGCACGCTTTATTTTGCCCTCAATAATCCAGCATCTACCATCCATGCTTTCGAACCAGACAAAAGTATTTATGCAATTTTAAATAAAAATATCGCAGATAATAAACTGTCTAATGTTGTACTTTATAATGATGCAATATGGACAGCGCATTGTGAATTATCATTTAGCAATAAGGGTTCCGAAGCCAGTCAAATTGATGCATCAGGAGTTAGTGCCACAAAAGTAAATGCCATTCGATTTGCTGATTACTTATCAAAATTTGAAAAGATAGATTTTGTAAAGATGGATATTGAAGGGGCGGAATATGATGTAATAAAAGATTGTGCCAATCAACTCCATAAAATTGAAAATTTATTTCTTGAATACCATGGCACCAGTTCAGAGACTGAAAAATTAAACACTTTATTGGATATTGTCAATAAAGCAGGATTCAAAGTATACATTAAAATGGCTGCCGATAATTTAGCTATGCCATTTATAGATAAGTCAACTGGCACCCCTTTTGATGTTCAACTCAATATTTTCTGCTACAAGTAAATAAGCCCATATGAATCCATTAATTAGTGTTGTTATTCCTTGTTTTAATGATGGCGCCTATTTGCCTGAAACAATCAGCAAATTAGCATTTCAGACTAATCAATTATTTGAAATAATCATAGTAAACGACGGATCAACCGATAATAATACATTGAAAGTATTAGAACAACTTGCAAAACAAACTAATATCACTGTATTGCATAAGGAAAACGGAAGAATGTCTTCGGCAAGAAACTATGGGGTAAAACAAGCAAAAGGAAAATTTATTGCAGCATTGGATGCAGATGATTATTTCGACCCTAGCTTTTTTAGCAAAGCACTTACCATAATGGAACTGGAACCAACTACCGCAGTGGTCACTAGTTACATAAAATATTTTGGGAACAAGACTGGAAATTCAAAACCAAGGGGTGGCAATGCCTTTAACTTTTTATTCTCCAATCAATGCCCAGCATGTGCAATGGTACGCAAGGAAGTATGGGATCAAGTGGGCGGCTATGACGAAAGCATGAAATTGGGATATGAGGACTGGGAGTTTTACATTAGAATTACCAAGCTTCATTTGGAAGTACATGTCATTCCTGAGTATCTATTATGCTATCGACAAACCGAAAAATCAACCCTTAAAAACCATACACACCCTAATAGAGCAAGTATAATTAAGTACATATTAGAAAAGCACAAGGACTGGTATGTAGCATGTCTTACTTCTCTAATTGATGACAAGCAAGTGATTTATACGGAGAGTCGCATTGCTTATGGCACCATTTGGAAGCTGCTCAAGAATAGACTCACCAAAAAGTATAAATAATAATATATTTGTACAATGGGGATTATACAAAAACAAGGCATAAAATCATCTTATTTTATATTTTTAGGATTCTTGATTGGTGCAGTCAATTTGCTTGTTTTATTTCCCATGTTCTTTTCCAAGAATGACCAAGGGCTAGTGAGGGCCATGATTGATATCGGAGCTACGCTTTCCGTATTTTGCACATTGGGGACATTACCTGTGGTGTATAAATTTTACCCTTTTTACAACCACTATCTTGGCAATAATAAAAATGAACTCCCGTTTTTAACTTTATTAATCAATTTATTAGGATTTGGAATTCTACTTATAATCGGGTGGCAAAATAAAGAATTTATCATTCGAAAATTAGGAAAGTCGCCGAGTCTTGGACACTACTTTAGTTACATTTATCCATACACTTTTTTCTTATTACTTTTTTATTGGTTGGAAGCATTTGCTTGGGGCTTGCATAAAGGGGTAATGACAAATTTTTTAAGAGAAACTGCAATAAGAGTGCTAACCACCATTTTGATTTTACTTTTTGGTTTTCACATTATTGACCTTACTCAGTTTATCGGATTATTCAGTTGCATTTACTTAATTCCAATGTTGTATTTGTTATATAATTTAATACAATCAAAAGAATGGTCCATTCGGAATTTCAACATAAGTAGTGTTACAAAAAGGCTAAAGGGCAGAATGATCAGCTTTGCGTTATTTGTATTTGCAGGACAATTTTTCAATTTACTCGCGCGCACCAATGATACCTTTATGATTGTAGGTTTAAAGGGTTTAAGCGATGCTAGTATTTTCGCCATTGCTACCTATGTTTCTGCAATTTTAGAAATACCACAAAGAAGCCTTACTTCTATCAGCATTCCAATTCTTGCTAAATCGTGGAAAGAAAAAGACTTTGAAAATATTAAAAATATATACCACAAAAGTGTTTCGAACTTATTGGCAATTGGGCTTTTATTATTTGGGCTTATTTGGTTAAATATTCAAAACCTGGTTTCATTTTTAAACTGGATAAGTCACAAGCAAGGAGGGGGTTATGATGCACTTGTAAATCTTGCATTTATTTTAGGCTTGGCGAAATTGATTGATTTAGCAACGGGCGTAAATGCACAAATCATTGGCACTTCCAACTATTGGAAATTTGATTTTTTTACTAATGTACTATTTGTGATTGTTTCCATTCCTTTAAACTACTTCCTAATTAAGCACTACGATTTAATTGGACTAGCTATTTCTAACTTAATAGCATACACGCTGTACAATACTGTGCGCTTTAGTTTTCTATATGCTAAATTCAATCTACAGCCTTATCGATGGAAACACGGGTTGTTTTTAATATTAAGTACCGGATTAATGTTGTTAGTACATCAAATTCCAGCAGCAGAAAATTTTGTAGCCAATATCGCGATTCAATCCATTATATACGCAACAGGATTTTATTTATTGACATTATGGATTAACCCCGCGCCTGAAATCCTAAATTACTTTAAGGACTTTGCAGCAAAGCAATATGGCAGATTATTTAAGAAGTGATAGAAATAGTGCTAGCCCTTTTCTTTTTTCATCATTAAAATCGTAACTAATATTCTGAGTGTAGTAAGTATGTAAATCATATACTTGCTCATTAGTTGGTATTCCAGCAATCACTTCCTGCAAATGCTGCAATCCATATGCGTTGGCAGCATCAAAAGCGTCCATAAAAACCTTTGGTATTGGTTTGTTGGCAATCCAAGTTGCAAATACAAATGGTAAGCCTGTATGAGCTATCCAAGCCGAAGCTAAATCATAAACATAATTAAAATGAGTTCTTGCTGCCAATGCACGATCGCCAATAATCACACCGGCAGTAGTACCCTCAATTTGTTGAATATACCCATCATCCGCCTTTAAATATTCAACTTCTTTTTTCCAATATTGTGAAAGTAAAATTCTCGCCAATTGCACGGAGGTTCTACTTTGATAATCTAAATAAATTTTTTCAACCTGTTCAATTGGAACTTGACTAAAAATACAAACGCTTGCAACTTCCCCTATTGCACCAATACAGTAGTTTGACACAAAATGTGCTTCTTTCAATAAAGGGGTTACTGCAACAGGTACCAACCCCATATCAATAGTGCCGTCAATTAAATCTTGGGCAATTTTAGCTGGGTAAGCCTTAACCAATTCAATCTCTGCCATCAAGGCGGACTGCTCTAATCCCAATAATAACGGGCGTGTGTTTAAATAACTTACAGCCCCAATGCGCCACTTTCTCTCCAATTGAATTAACTTTGCGCAAAGATATTAAAAACCAATTGTTTAAAGCAATCAATATGTCACAACTTAGTTCCATCTCCCCAATTGATGGTCGTTACCACAAACAGACAGCTAATTTAAGCGCTTATTTCTCTGAATTTGGATTAATTAAATACAGAGTGTTAGTGGAAGTTCACTACTTTTTATTTTTAGCAGATAAAAAGTTTTTCAAAGTAACACCTGCATTAAGAAAAACCTTACTAGGAGTTATTGACAATTTTTCAGAAGAGGATGCTCAAAAAATTAAAACAATTGAAGCAACTACGAATCACGATGTTAAAGCAGTTGAATACTTTTTAAAGGAAATTCTAGATGCAAATAAAGCAAGCGAATTGAAAGAGTGGATTCACTTTGGCTTAACATCTCAGGATATTAACAACACTGCCATTCCATTAAGTTGGAAGGATGCAATGGAAAACAATACTTTGCCAGCATTGGTTAATTTACAAAACAAATTATATCAATTTGCTAAACAATGGAAAAAGGTTCCTTTATTAGCAAGAACACATGGCCAACCTGCGTCCCCTACAACATTAGGGAAAGAAGTAATGGTATTTGTTGAGCGCTTACACAATCAAATTGAATTATTTACAGCTATACCTTATGCTGCAAAATTTGGAGGTGCAACAGGTAATTTCAATGCACATCATATTGCTTATCCAAAAAAGAACTGGGTATCATTGGGTAATGAATTTGTAGAAGATGTATTAGGCTTACAAAGAATGCAATTCACCACTCAAATTGAGCACTACGATAATTTCGCCGCACATTGCGACACTTTAAAAAGAATCAATAATATTTTAATTGATTTGTCCCGTGATATTTGGACTTATATTTCAATGGATTACTTTAAGCAGCAAACTAAAAAAGGCGAAGTAGGCTCTAGTGCCATGCCGCATAAAGTAAACCCAATTGATTTTGAAAACGCTGAAGGAAACTTAGGTATCGCGAATGCTTTATTGGAGCATTTGGCAGCAAAGCTTCCTATCAGTCGACTACAAAGAGATTTGACTGATTCAACTGTATTGAGAAATATTGGTGTACCAGTAGGACATATTACCATTGCCATTAATTCATTAGAAAAAGGCTTAGGTAAATTAATTTTGAACGAAGCAAAAATTCAAGAAGATTTAGAAAATAACTGGGCAGTAGTAGCTGAGGCGATTCAAACTATTTTACGCCGTGAAAAATATCCAAATCCTTACGAAGCATTGAAAGATTTAACAAGAGGCAATAGCAAAATTGATAAAAAATCAATGCACAAATTTATTGATGGCTTAAAAGTAACCGCTATCTTGAAAAAAGAATTAAAACAAATCACTCCACAAAATTATACTGGTATTACTGCGGAGTATTAGTAAAGTGAAAAGATAAAAAAGGAAAAAAGCGTTCTTATAAATCAAATAGCGTCTCCTTCACTAGGTGGCGCTATTTTTTTGCGTGGCTCTTTTTTGTTCAATAAAGTATGAATTGGCTCCATACCCTCTTTTTCAATAGCCATGGTTAGTACTTGCGCTGTTGCTGCAGCGTCACCCCATGCTCTATGTCGACCTTCAATGCGAATTCCTAAATCACGGGTTAAAGAACCTAATCCATATTTTAACAAGCCTGGAAATACTTTTTTACTTAATCGAATGGTGCACAACTTAGGTGCCGACCAAGCATACCCATGGTGATTTAAAAGATAATGCACAAAGCCATAATCAAAACTTACATTGTGCGCAACAAAAATGCGGTCTTTTAATAAGTTGAATATCTGTGGTGCTACTTCCTCAAACAAAGGCGCAGTGGATACCATTTCATCGCTAATCCCCGTCATATTTACAATAAATGGAGGAATTTTTTGTTTAGGATTAATCAGGGTAACATATTTGCCCGTAACTTCTACCCCATTGTGCATGACAATAGCAATTTCGGTAATACCATGTGTTTGTGGCATACCTCCGGTGGTTTCAATATCTACAACTGCAAATTCCATTAGAGGGCCAAGTTCGGATATTTTTGTCAAAATAAGCTTGTGCCTTTTCCTTATTTTTGTGGCTCAATTTAGGTAAAGAAAAAATAGCATGGAACTGAGTAAAAATTACATCCCAGGTGAAGTAGAAACCAAATGGTATAAACATTGGATTGACCAAGGTTATTTTCATAGTGAGCCAAATGACAAACCGGCTTATACGGTGGTTATTCCCCCTCCAAATGTAACCGGCGTCTTACACATGGGTCATTGCCTAAATAATACTATTCAGGATATTTTAGTT
Organism: Chitinophagaceae bacterium; assembly: GCA_947375185.1. GTDB lineage: Bacteria > Bacteroidota > Bacteroidia > Chitinophagales > Chitinophagaceae > Sediminibacterium. The sequence goes on along the minus strand of CANCEU010000026.1, from coordinate 19,020 downwards.
CGTCGTGCGCGTATGCAAGGCATGAATCCTTGTTGGGTACCCGGAACCGATCATGCCTCTATTGCAACTGAAGCAAAAGTAGTAGCCATGTTAAGAGAAAGAGGTATTGCAAAATCTTCTTTATCTAGAGACGAATTTTTAGGATACGCATGGGAATGGAAAGAAAAATATGGCGGCATTATTCTACAACAATTAAGAAAAATGGGCTGTAGTTTGGATTGGGATCGAACTTCATTTACAATGGATCCCGATTATTATGAAACCGTGATTAAGGTATTTGTTGATTTATACAATAAAGGGAAAATATACCGCGGCAAGCGAATGATTAACTGGGACGTTCGTGCTAAAACCGCTTTAAGTGACGAAGAAGTTATACATAAGGAAGTGAATGGTAAAATGTACCATATCCGTTATAAGTTGGATATGCCAGGAGAGGAATACATAACCATTGCAACGGTACGACCTGAAACCATTTTTGGAGACACGGCAATTTGTGTACACCCTAAGGATGATCGATATAAAAATTTAGTGGGAAAGCATGCATTTGTACCTATGATTAATCGTCGCATACCCATTATTGCGGACGACTATATTGAAATGGAATTTGGAACTGGTGCCTTGAAAGTGACTCCTGCGCATGATATCAATGACTTTAACCTTGGGCAAAAACATGGATTAGAAGTAATTGAAACATTGAATGAGGATGGAACTATGAACGAGGAAGCACCAATGTATATGGGCAAGGATCGTATTGAAGTGAGAAAAATTATTGCTGACGATTTAGAAGCGAGTGGCAATTTAGTGAAGCTAGAAGATTATGTAAATCAAGTTGGATTTAGCGAAAGGACTGATGCAATTGTAGAGCCAAGATTAAGTTTACAATGGTGGGTGGATATGAAACAATTGGCAGGCCCAGCATTGGAAGCAGTTATGAGCGACGAAATACAATTCCATCCAGCTAAATTTAAGAATGTGTATCGTCATTGGATGGATAATATCAAGGACTGGTGCATTAGTCGTCAGTTGTGGTGGGGTCATCGTATCCCAGCATGGTATGACGTTGACGGAAATGTATATGTTGCAGAAAACGAAGCTGCAGTAAATGAAAAATATCCTGAAACTAAAGGCAAAACCTTAACACAGGATTCAGATTGTTTGGATACTTGGTTTAGTAGTTGGTTATGGCCTATTGAAGTATTTAAGGGGATGTCTAACCCAAACAATGCTGAAATTAATTATTACTACCCTACTAGTACTTTAGTGACAGCCCCAGAAATTATTTTCTTTTGGGTAGCAAGAATGATTATGGCGGGTGAAGAATACATGGGCAAAATTCCTTTTAAAGATGTTTACTTCACTGGTATTGTTCGTGATAAACAAGGAAGAAAAATGAGTAAGAGTTTGGGCAACTCTCCCGACTTATTAGGATTGATTGATCAATATGGAGCAGATGCAGTTCGATTTGGTATCATGATTGCTTCACCTGCTGGAAACGATTTATTATTTGATGAATCTACATTAGAGCAAGGAAGAAATTTTAATAGCAAATTGTGGAACGCAGCTAAGCTTTTAAAAATGTGGGAGACGCGTATTGATACTGGAATTAATAATAAAGGCGATGTACCACAGGATGCTGCCTTTGCCATGGACTGGTTCCAAGCAAAATTAAGTGCTACACAAGTTGAAGTAGATAGTATGTTGAAAGAGTTTCGTTTAAGCGAAGCCTTAAAAACAATTTACGGATTGATATGGGATGATTATTGTAGTTGGTATTTAGAATGGATCAAACCAGGATTTGAACAAGCTATCCATGCAGATGTATATAATAAGAGCATTGAGTTTTATGATTCATTATTGCAATTATTACATCCGTTCATGCCATTTATCACCGAAGAATTACACCATGCCTTAAAAACGCAAACCGAGGATTTATGCGTGAAGGAATATGAAACAATTGGCAAAGTGGATGAAGCTGTTTTAAATGCAGGCGCTTTATTAAAGAATGTAATTTCCACATTGCGTGACGCAAGAAACAAAAATCAGATCAAACCTAAAGATGCAATTGATTTACATATTCAGTCTGAAAATAACGCAGCCTACCAAAGAATTGAAAATATTTTAGCGAAACAAATTAATGCAAAAAGCATCGCATATACCCAGGCATCCATAGGATCAAGCATTGTTGTTGCATTAGAAAAAGATAAATTTTACCTAGTTGCGGATCAAGCTATTGACACTGCTAGTTTAAAAGAAAATTTATTAAAAGATTTAGCGCACCAACAAGGTTTTTTAGCTTCTGTAGAAAAGAAATTAAGTAACGAGAAGTTTGTACAAAATGCAAAGCCTGAAATCATTGCTATTGAACAAAAGAAAAAGGCCGATGCATTAGCGAGAATCCAAACCATTGAAGAAAGTTTAGCGCAATTATAAATGAGTGAAATAATTATAAGACAAGCTACATTCGAGGATCGTGTTTTTATACGATCTGTTTCTGAGCGCACTTGGCCTAGCACTTATGGACATATTATTTCACAGGAACAAATTGAATTTATGTTGGATTGGATGTACAGTGATAAGTCGCTTGCAGAACAATTTGCAAAGGGACATCAATTTTACATTGCCGCATTAAATGGAGACGATATTGGATTTTGCTCCGTGAGTGCCGAACCTGATGATGATGAAGACAATGTTCAAAAAGCGCACAAGTTAAATAAGCTATATGTTTTACCAAGCGCGCATGGAACCGGAGCTGGAAAGGCCTTGTTAAATAAAGCAATTGAAGTTGCGAAAGCAGAAAATTCCACATCCATATTCTTGCAAGTAAATAAACATAATAACGCTTATACTTTTTATTTGAAAAACGGCTTTGAAAAAGAGCAGGAATTCAAGTTTGATATTGGAAATGGCTTTTACATGGACGACTATGTAATGCGATTGACTTTCTAATTCCGTCATCCACGAATCTACTTTTTTATTCCTTAAACCATCACATGGGTCTGCTTCACCACGCCCATAATAAATACGCTCTGCACTTGACCAATATTTTCGGCCTGGCTTAATTTGTTTACGTGGAAATTGTAATAGCTATTCATATCCTCGGTTACAATTTTTAACATAAAATCAAATTCACCCGAAATACTATAGCACTCCACTACTTCAGGTAATTCATTGATGAGTTTAATAAATTGTGTGCCCGATTTTTTACTGTGCTGATTCAATGATACATAACAAATAACCATTAAACCTTTGCGCACTTTTGCACCATCAATTAAAGTTGCATATTGTTTTATAACACCACTTGCTTCAAGTCGTTTAATGCGCTCATGAACAGGCGTTGTACTTAATTGCACCGCATCCGCAATATCCTTTACCGATATTCTCGCATTGTCCTGTAATAGTCTTAAAATAGATAAATCTTTCATGTCTAACTGCACAGTATTGTTGACCAATTCATTTGCCGCAAAATTGGTGGTAGCCGATTCCTCTATTTGTGTCTTATTTTTCATAGCTAAACAGCATTAATTACATTAAAATTAACTTATTATAGATTATTTCACTATTTTTTAGATATATTTTATTATTATCTCCTACAAATTTACCTTTGAACCTTAAATAAATACTATTATGGGCTTACAAAACATCGATTTTAGCCTACCATACAAGGTAGCAGATATCACCCTTGCTGAATGGGGTCGTAAAGAAATTCGTTTAGCTGAAGCAGAGATGCCAGGTTTAATGAGCATCCGTGCCGAGTACGGACCTAGCCAGCCATTAAAAGGTGCTAGAATTGCTGGTTGTTTACACATGACTATTCAAACTGCAGTGTTAATTGAAACATTAACAGCTTTGGGTGCTGAAGTTAAATGGAGCTCTTGTAATATATTCTCTACACAGGATCAAGCTGCTGCTGCGATTGCTGCTGCTGGTATTGGTGTTTTTGCTTGGAAAGGTCAAAGTGTTGAAGAAGGAGATTGGTGTATTGAACAAACATTATTCTTTGGTGGTGAAGACCGTCCATTGAATATGATTTTGGATGATGGCGGTGATTTAACCAATATGGTTTTTGATGTATATCCTCAGTTTGTTGCTGGCATTAAAGGTTTATCTGAAGAAACAACAACAGGAGTACACCGTTTATACGAGCGTATGGCAAAAGGTACTTTACCAATTCCTGCAATCAATGTAAACGACTCTGTAACAAAATCTAAATTCGATAACAAATATGGTTGTCAAGAATCATTAGTAGATGCAATTCGTCGTGCAACTGATGTGATGATGGCTGGTAAGGTTGCCGTAGTTGGTTCATATGGTGATGTAGGTAAAGGATCAGCTGCTTCATTACGTGGTGCTGGTTGTCGTGTAATTGTAACTGAGATTGATCCAATTTGTGCATTACAAGCTGCAATGGATGGATATGAAGTAAAGAAAATGATTAACGCAGTGAAAGAAGCAGACATTATTGTTACCGCTTCGGGATGTCGCGACTTAATCAATGAAAGTCATTTTAGAGTAATGAAAGACAAGGCAATTGTTTGTAATATTGGACACTTTGATATCGAAATTGATATGGCTTGGTTAAATAAAAACTACGGTCATACAAAAGATACCATTAAGCCTCAAGTTGATTTATACAATATTGATGGAAAAGATGTTATCATTTTAGCTGAAGGTCGTTTAGTAAACTTAGGTTGTGCTACAGGTCACCCAAGCTTTGTAATGAGTAATTCATTCTCTAACCAAACTTTGGCTCAAATAGAATTATGGAATAACCATAAAAACTATGAAAATAAAGTTTACGTTTTACCTAAACATTTAGATGAGAAAGTAGCTCGTTTACACTTGGCTAAAGTAGGTGCTGAATTAGACGAATTAACTACTGAGCAAGCTGCTTACTTAGGTATTCCTCAAGCAGGACCATTTAAGTCAGATATGTACAGATACTAATTTAGAATTTACACTAGAATTAGTTCAAAATATAAGGCCCGGCCCCAGAAATGGTGGTCGGGTTTTTTATTTTCAGTATCTTTAGTAAGCTTAATAACGATAAAAGCTTTTAAACAAAAACGATTGTATATGAAACTAAACAAGTGCTTAGTGCTTGTATTGGCTATTGGAAGCATGAGCCAATTACGCGCGCAAAATGTGAACATTATTCCCGAACCATTTCATGTTGCAAAAGGAAACGGTAATTTTCAATTACCTAAATCAATTGCCATAAATGCACCAACAAGTGCAAATCAAGTTACTGATCAAATTGCCATTCAACTAAGAACAGCCACTGGCAAAACAGTATATTTTAGCAAGAATAATGCAAGTATTACATTAGACATTATAAAAGATGAAGTATTAGGGAATGAGGGGTACACTTTAAATGTAAATGCAACTGGTGTTACCATTAGTGCTAATACCAATGCAGGTTTATATTATGGATGGCAAACCGTTCAACAAATTTTACCTGCAGCAATTTATGCTAAAACAGTTCAATCAAATATTAACTGGCAATTACCTTATGTTTCTATAATTGATAAGCCTCGATTTGGATGGAGAGGAATGATGCTTGATGTGAGTCGTCATTTTTTTAGCAAGGGAGATGTGAAAATTTTTATTGATGATATGGCAAGATATAAATTCAATCGTTTTCATTGGCATTTAACGGACGACCAAGGATGGAGAATTGAAATTAAATCACTACCGAAATTAACGAGTGTTGGAGCTTGGAGAGCCGAGAGAAAAGGCAAGTGGATGAATATAACTACCCCTGCATTAAACGAACCAAAAACATACGGAGGGTTTTACACACAGGAAGATATTAAAGAAGTTGTAGCATATGCAAAATCTAAATTTATTGAAGTCATCCCTGAAATTGATGTGCCAGGTCATAGCATGGCCATGAATACTGCCTATCCCGAGTTAAGTACTACCCCAAATTACCCATATCAAGTAAATGCAGGAGACGAATTCATGGACTGGGCAGGATTAAATGGGCATCCAACTGCGATGATAGATAATTCACTAGATCCTTCAAATGAAAAAGTATATGAATATTTAGATAAAGTATTTACAGAGATAGCTCCATTATTCCCTTTTGAATACATTCATATGGGTGGAGATGAAAATGCAAAAAACAATTGGGAGAAATCTCCGAATGTACAAGCATTAATGAAAAAAGAAGGTTTAAAGGATCAAATGGAAGTGCAAAGCTATTTTGTAAAGAGAATGCAAAAAATCATTAATTCTAAAGGGAAAAAGATGATGGGATGGGACGAAATTTTACAAGGTGGATTAAGTGGCGATGCCGCGGTTATGAGCTGGCAAGGAGTTAAAGGAGGTATTGAAGCCGCAAAGCAAGGACACAAAGTAGTGATGTCACCAAATGACTACAACTACATTGACTATTATCAAGGAGAGTTAACTGCCGAAGGAAAAGTTTATCGTGGTTTAAGAATGAAGACAACTTATAGCTTTGAACCAGTCCCAGCTAGAATTGATTCAAATTTAATTTTAGGTAATCAAGCCAATCAGTGGACGGAACAATTACAAACTATACGCAAAGTTCAATATATGAATTGGCCAAGAAGTATGGCAGTAGCTGAAACTAGTTGGTCTCCTGCCAATAAAAAAGATTGGAACAAATTTGCCAAAAAAGCCGAAGCCCATTTTGAAAAACTGGATGCAGCAGTAGTTGGCTATGCAAAAAGCATATATGATCCAATTGTTACTACCCAATTAAATACAAAAGGAGAATTAATTTTAAAAATGGAAGGCGAAATTGAAGGGCTTGATTTTTATTACACAATTGACGATCAAATGCCTGACAATTTTAGCGATAAATTCACCAGTCCATTTGTAGTTCCAAGTGATGTATTGTCAGTGAGAATTATTAGTTACCGAGATGGCAAACCAATTGGAAAGTACTTAAACATACCTATTGAATCACTAAATAAAAGAGCAACAAAAGTTTTATAAATAAACAATAAGCAACCAATAAAAACCAAAAGCCTTCTACCATGGAGGCTTTTGGTATTTAACACTTAAATGCAGCTAGTTTAGTGCATAATCAGTAAATTTGAATGAATCGAATTTGAATTGAGCACAATGCGAACAAGAATTTCACTTTGCTTTTTATTATTGACCATCTCAAGCTTTTCTTTTGCACAGAATAAAGGATATAACCAAAATATTGCCAATTCAAAAGACAGCGGTCTTTTAATAAGCATTATAAAACTATTTAAAGGAAAACCTAACCCTTTAATTGATTCTACAAGTATTACGATCAACAAGTCAATAAAATCAATTTCAAGTCAGGAAGGGAAACGTATAAACAGCATTTATATTGAACACAAACATTTTGGAACTTTTGGATTTACAGATTCAATTTATAAACAGAATGCATTAACTAGAATTGCGAATAGTCTACATAATTTCACAAAGGAAAATGCCATCAGAAAAAATTTATTTTTTCATGAAAATGAATACATGAATCCGCTGGTTATCGCCTACAATGAAAAATGGCTTAGAGACCTACCCTATATCCAAGATGCAAGAATTGTCGCCTTCCCATTACTTCATGATAGTAATAGCATAGACATATATGTGGTTACCAAAGATGTATTTCCATTTGGAGCAAGTCTGCAATTCAAAAATATTGACGCATACGATGCAAGTGTAACTGTCGAAAACATGAATGACCTTGGGAACGCTTTTACTTTATACCATAATTTTGATGTCAACAGAAAAGATAAAGCAGGGATTGGTGTTAATTATATTTCACGAAATATAATGGGCAGTTTTATGGATATTAATATTGGCGCTAATTCACTTGAAAAAAATTATTCAAATTTCGAAAATTCAGCATCTTCAATTTATATTAAAGGAGACATGCCTTTGCTAAATCCATTAAGCAAATGGACAGGGGGCTTTGAATGGAGTCTTTCCAATAACAAAAATGAATTCCCTAATAAATGGTCAGATTCCTTATACAATTCCACTTTACAATATAAGTTAGCCCATTTTGACACTTGGATAGGTTACCAATTATTTAATAAACCATGGAATTTCACCAATGATAAATTTAGACACTTTGTTCAATTTAGATATTTACAAAATGACTTTAAATTAAGGCCTGAAAATTACCTTTCACAGATTGATAAAAACTATCAAGACATCTCGGCCTATTTATTCTCCTACAGTGTTTTTAATCAAAAAATAATTAGAACACAATATTTGTACGGTTTTGGGAGAAACGAGGATTTGCCATCTGGTAAATCTTTAACTATTACCACAGGGCAATACAAAAGAGAAGCATCTAACCTCCCCTATCTAGGAATTCAAATAGAATCTTATAAATTATTAAAAAACGAAGGTTTTCGACATGTATTATTAAGTACTGGCAGTAGTTATGCAGAAAATCAAATAGTAGATTTTAAATTATTGGCAAGCGTTGAACAAATATCTAAACTCCATTATTTAGAAAGTGGATATAAATACCGAAGCATTTTAAATATAAGTTTTGCGGAAACATTAAAGAATAAATTTAACGATGCCCTTTTAATAAATAGCATTTATGGTATTCCTCAATTAAGTAAAGAACGCATAAAAGGCGGGACCAGAATTAGCGCTAACTGGGAATCCATTTGGTATAACTCCAGATCATTTTATGGCTTTAGGCAATCCCCTTTTGCTTTTGGAAATATTACTTATATCAGAACCGTTGGTGATCCTATAGCAAACGGCGATATTTATTCTGCAATAGGTGGAGGCACCAGAATTAGGAATGAAAACTTAATTTTTGGAACAATTGAAATGAAAGGATTCTATTTCCCGAGGACAAATTTGCAACTGAGTCCTTGGAATGTAAGCATTACCACCAACCTTAAATTCAAGTATAATTCTAATTTATTGAGCAAGCCTGATTTTGTTCAAGTAAACTAATTTTAGTCAACCTTTTATCGCAATCATTGTTATATATCCTATGGTTCAAGCTTATAATTTTTTAGCCAGTTGGCAGTTATTTCCCGAAAAATGTGAATTCGAATATCAGATTGTACCTAAATCGGGCAATTATAAGATTGAGACAGTTCATGCAGGTCATTATTTGAGCTTTAGTCACAATTGGGTGAGCTTGGAAAATGAAGCATTTTATGCTCAATACCAAGTAAATCCTAACGGAGAATTACACGATTTTGAAAATAAAGATTTGGCTGACGCTGTGGCTGCCGAAATCAATAATGCTTCCTGCCTAACAGTACAATTCTTTAAAGGCGAACAATTGGTTTTAAAAGTAGTTCATGAGATTCTTGCTAATGGCTTTTTAAAAGTAACTCATCAAGGGAATAAAGAAGATGGTGCTCCATTTAAAAACACCGAAGTATACCATAAACAATTAAGTGTTTTACCATATGCATCTTCAGCAGGAAGTGTTGCAATAAGACCAACCAAAGAAGGTGTTATCAAACACAAGGCATTGTCTGCTATGGAAGATCAAACCAATATGCAACTAAATCAAATTAAAGAGCAAATTGAATTATTAGCAAGGCAGGCACAAGAAATTCGGAAAAGAAAAGAACTAAGCTTAATGATTTATGAAGCAAAAATTACTTTTAAACCACAGATAGGACAGATTTATCATGTGTATGAAAAAACTGATGGATCACATGTGCTTTCATTAGTAGCTCCTTCCGAATGGGGAGGTGGTTCTGGACCCTTCGCACAATTTATTGCAACCGTGAAATTATTAGCCGATCACACTTGGGTAGAATGTTAATTAAAAAAAACTGCATTTTTTTAATACCCGTACTTCGCTAAAATAGTATCCACTCTTTTTTCAATAGCTGCATCTTTCAATACTGGAGGCGCATGATGTTTCTTAATTGTCGCATCTATAATTAAAGGCCCTTTACATCCCCAATGTTTATTATCTACAAATGCATCTACTCCATCAATATCATGAGATGGATTAGCTCTTGTAAAAGCAGCCCATAAAAAATTATTCATACCACTAGCCATCCACGCAGCATCCTCGGTTAATACTAGCATGGCAATACCCATATTTTCTAATAGATCAGCCCCTAATCCATTTAACAGTGTTTGTAACAAGCCTTTATTTATCTTATTTGAATTTAAGGCAAGTACCCCGGGCATAATTAAATGTGCATCGGCGTTCAATTGCTTTATTGCATCTGGAATAGTTGTAGCAAGCAAGCGTTTAATATCGCCATAAGCAGCCAATACTAATTTAGAACCGCTATTTAAATTTTCTCCAGAATAATCTAAAGTATCTATAGTGGTATTGGTATAAAAATGAAGATCTCTACTAAAATCCATGCGCTCCAATATATATTTGAAGAACGCTAATTCATTGTGCGTGTCTAATGTAACATTGGATTGGGAATCGGGTGCCGTAATCCATAAAAACTTTGCTAAGCTTAATTGACCCGTTCCTAAAATATGATTCGCTATAGTTAAAATTTCCGCAGGACGTTTATTATTCAAATAAGGCGTATACCTTTCACTTCCTATGGCTAATAATAAAGGATGTACTCCTGCAGCATCTACCGCATGCACTTCCTTTAAACCCGGTATTTCATTTGAAATTGCCGAGCCAGTCATTGAATGAATTAGTTGTCCAAAACTTGTATCTTCTTGTGGAGGGCGACCTACAACCGTGAATGCCCAAATTGCATTTTTTCTTGCAAAAACTTTGTGCACTTTCATCACTGGAAAATCGTGTTGTAAACTATAATAACCTAAGTGATCCCCAAAAGGCCCCTCGGGTTTATTTTCTTTAGGAAACACTTCGCCCGTAATTACAAAATCAGCATCTGTGCTTACACAATATCCATCTACATAAGTATAGTTAAAACGTTTCCCGGCCAATACACCCGCAAAATTCATTTCACTCATTCCCTCGGGCAAAGGCATTACTGCAGCAACACTATGTGCAGGAGGGCCTCCAACAAAAACACTCACCTTTAAAGGCATGCCTTTATTATTTGCTTTGGTTTGATGAACTCCTATTCCACGATGTAATTGATAATGTAATCCAATCTCTTTATTCAATTCATATTCATTGCCATACAACTGAATTCGATACATTCCTAAATTTGAATTTCCAATGCCTGGCTTATCCGCATCCTCGGTATAAACTTGAGGGAGTGTTACAAAAGCCCCCCCATCCATTGGCCAATGTTTAATCAAAGGCAAATCACTAATTTGAATTTCTTCAAACAATACAGGCTTAACAAAAGGCATACTATTGGGTAATGCATTCAGGGCAGCGGGTAAAGCAGACAAAGTTTTTAATGGGCTTTTAATGGCAGCAGTTGGGTCAATTTTTATATCAATCAATTGCTTTACTTGTGGCAAAGTTTTTCTAAAAATAAATTGACTTCGCTCCAATGTTCCAAATATATTGGATGCAGCGCGAAACTTTGAACCCTTAACTTTTTCAAATAAAATAGCGGGGCCCTTTTGTTCAAAAATGCGCAAATGAATGGCTGCCATTTCTAAATTGGGATCTACCTCCTCCTTGATACGCAATAATTGACCATTGCGTTCTAAATCCAACAAACAAGCCTCTAAATTAGAATATGCCATGCTATACTATTTGAGTTGCAAAAATAACTTAAATTCGCCTATGAGTCGTTTAAGTGTAAACATAAATAAAATTGCCACCCTAAGAAATAGTCGTGGCGGAGATAACCCTAATTTAATTCAAGTTGCAAAGGATTGTGAACGTTTTGGCGCGGAGGGAATTACCGTGCATCCTCGACCTGACGAAAGACATATTCGCTATCAAGATGTTTATGATTTAAGCAAAATAGTGACCACCGAGTTCAACATTGAGGGCAATCCAAAAGAAGAAAAATTTGTAGCATTGGTTTTAGATACTAAACCACATCAAGTAACCTTGGTCCCTGATGCGCTTAATCAATTAACCAGTGATCATGGCTGGGATACAATTAAAGAGCAGGATTATTTGAAAGAGATTATTGCCACTTTTAAAAATGCAGGCATTCGTGTTTCTATTTTTGTGGATCCTATTGAAGAAATGGTACGAGCAGCTGCAACAACTGGCACCGATCGAATTGAATTGTATACCGAAGCGTATGCGCGAGAATTTGCTGATGGTCATAAAGAAGAAGCTGTGGCGCCATATATACATGCTGCAAGTATTGCAACTACATTAGGATTAGGCATTAATGCAGGTCATGATTTAGACAGATTTAATCTTGCCTATTTAGCAAAAGCAATTCCTAATTTGGACGAAGTGAGTATTGGACATGCTTTGATTGCTGATGCTTTGTACTTAGGATTAGAGAATACCATTCAATTATATAAGAGAGCACTCACTATTTAATTATCCATAACATTAAAGAATACATTTATAATTACTACTATGCAAATAAATAAAATAACTACCCTTGCTGTAATTACTTGTTTATATTTATTACCTGCTAGTGCCCAAACTAAATTGGCCCCCACTCCTACTAAGGAACAATTGGCATGGCATGACAAAGAGTTTTATTTATTTATGCATTTTGGCCCCAACACTTTCACTGATTTGGAATGGGGGCATGGAAGCGAAGATCCCAATGTATTTAATCCCACTGCTATTGATTGCAACCAATGGGCGCGTGTTGCAAAAGCTGCAGGTGCAAAGGGAATTATCATTACTGCAAAACACCACGATGGATTTTGTTTGTGGCCAAGCAAATTTAGCACACATACTGTTAGAGAAAGTAAATGGATGAATGGAAAAGGAGATGTGTTAAAAATGTTATCCGATGCTTGCAAAAAAGAAGGCATCGAAATGGGTGTATACATTTCACCTTGGGACAGAAATCATCCCGATTATGGCACACCAAAATACAATGAAGTATATATTAACACTATGAAAGAATTATTAACCGGCTATGGTAAATTTTTCGAATTGTGGTGGGATGGTGCAAATGGAGAAGGCCCTAATGGAAAAAAACAAGTGTATGATTTTACTCGATTTAAAAATGCTGCATTAAAAGAACAACCACAATTAATTATATTCAGTGATATTGGCCCTCATGCAAGATGGATCGGAAATGAAAATGGCATCATCAATGAAACCAATTGGAATTTATTAGATACAGCTGGATTCAAACGAGGCGAAGGCGCCCCTGTAAATGATACTTTAAATAGAGGAAATTATAATGGCAAAAACTGGATAGGTGCTGAAGCAGATGTATCTATTCGTAAAGGATGGTTTTATCACAAGGAAGAAGATAGTACCGTTAAATCTGGCACCACTCTTTTTAACCTTTATTTAAAATCAGTAGGCAGAGGTGGAAATATGTTATTAAACGTTCCTCCCAACCGAAAAGGGTTGATTGATCCTTTGGATTCTGCGGCACTCATGCAGTTTAAAAATATACGCGATAAAGCATTTAAGGAGAACATTTTTAAAAATGCAAAATTAATGCGTACAAAAAACAGTTTAGCAATTCATTTATCAAAGGAAGTTGAAATCAATACCATAATTTTAAAAGAACAAATAAGCCTTGGACAACGAATAGTTAAATTCGAGGTAAGTGGTGGTAATAATTTGGAACAATTAAAAAAGATAACTGAAGGAACTACAATTGGGCATAAGCGCATTTTAAGCTTTCCTACGCAAAAATTGAGATACATTATAGTAAAAGTGACAGAGTCCAAAGCGGAACCATTAATCGGCGGAATAGAAGGATATAACGTAATAGGAAAAGATTAATTATATTTACACTCTATTACACATAAATCTTTTATATGTCAAGTCCAGCAATTGTAGGAATTATAATGGGAAGCGATAGTGATTTAAATGTCATGCAGGCAGCTGCTGATGTATTAAACACCTTTAATATTCCTTTTGAATTAACAGTTGTATCTGCACATCGAACACCCGAAAGAATGATGGATTATGCAAAAACGGCACGTCATAGAGGATTAAAAGTAATCATTGCTGGTGCAGGCGGTGCAGCACATTTGCCAGGAATGGTTGCCGCAATTACAAGTTTACCCGTAATTGGTGTCCCAATTAAATCAAGCAATTCTATTGATGGATGGGATTCAGTTTTATCCATTTTACAAATGCCTAATGGCGTACCAGTTGCCACTGTAGCTTTAAACGCTGCAAAAAATGCAGGTTTATTAGCAACTCAAATATTAGGAAGTTCAGATGCAGCAATTGGAAATGCGATGGAAGCTTACAAAGTAAGTATGAACGCCGAAGTATTGACAAAAGTTGAAAATCTAAAAGGTAAATTCAATAACGAATTTGACAAATAGATGCTTATTTTTCGGAAACTAAAATAGTAAATCCGTGCTCCATCGTGTTGGAATGTTGCAAAACTGCTTCAACCCAAGCCCAGCCATAGTCACCAACCCATTCTGCAAAATTATCTACCCTTTCTTGTAAACTATTTTGAGGGAACAATTCATTTTTAATGTGTTGAATGCGATCAATCGCAATAACTTGTTTCTTTTTTTCTGCCTTTAAAATTTTCTTTTCCAATTCCACTAATTTCTTAATGGATTGAACAGATAAGTTCATCGTATGATCTCCTAATGTAGCATCCACTTTAATTGCTTGTTCTTGTATTTGACTATACAATATTTTCATTGCGTCAATGGAAGCCTCTAGTGATAAATTATGCTTTGAATTGGCTTTTACATAAGCTGCTTCCAATTCCAATGAATTCGTAAACAAATCATTTAATGTAAAACCAAGTTCAGACCATTGCTTGGCCATTTTCTCCTTGATAAACATAAAAGAGTTTCTCAATTGCAAAACAGGATAATGAACACCAGCTGCACTAAAAACTTCTTTTAGTTCCATCCAATAAGCCAACTCTCCCCCACCACCAATAAATACAATCCCAGGCAAAATGGTTTCTTGATACAAACCCCTTAAAATTACATTGGGGCTAAAACGTTCAGGGTATGCATGTAATTCAGCAATAATTTCAGCTTGAGTAAAAGTGATATCCGTATCTACAATTGTATATACTCCATTGTTTAAATCAATACGCGCGCGTGTACTGTCTTTTAAGTAAAATAAGTTAATCGCACGGCCCTCTGTTTGAACATGGTATTGTTCGCGTAATTTAACAAGCGTAGCCTGCAATGCTTTATTGGAAAACTGCGCTAATAATTCTTTTTCCATCACCGATACAAAACTAGATTTCAATTTTGTATCATCTGGCTGTAACACTACCAAACCATATTGACCAAAATAGTCATGTACTAAACTTAAGGTAGCCTCATTAATAGTTGCCCCTTTTTTATACGCATTACTCAATGCAGCAACCGCCTCCTTACCTTGATTTCTCACTGCCCAATACCCTTCAATATTTTTCAATAACGCCACTAGCGCATCATCAACTTTCATCCTTCCTATAGCGCCAGTTTGCTTGGTTTCCCATTGTAATTTATCACCGCCTAAATAAAAACTTCCTACTTCATCAATATCTGCATCTTCCGATCCCATGTAATAAACAGGCACATAGTTATTTTCAGGAAACTGTTTTTTTAAATCCGCCGCTAATTGAATAACATGAATGATTTTATAAAAAAAGTAAAGGGGGCCTGTAAAAATATTCGGTTGGTGTGCAGTAGTTATTACATAGGTATTGTCCTGTAATAATAAGTTCACGTTATGATCAACAGCAACTTTAGTTGTCAAATTTGCATATTGCGCTTTTAGCACATCTACCAATAATGGACGATTCACTTTAAACCCTTTACGCGCTGCAATGGCTTTTTGTACTCCCTCAAAATTAGGCATATATGCCACAAAATCCATAGCCGTCCCTTTTGCATCTACATAATCCCTCACCAATTGGGAGAACAATCCAGTAGAATGATAAGGTATTTGGGTTGCATTAAATTTCATAAAGATGGCCTAAAGCAGATTAGGCTGCAAATTAAGATAAAATTGATACATTTGGTAGCTGATTACTTAATGCTTGACCCAAAATTTAAACGATGGAAACATACGGCAAAATACTCATTATCGCGATGCCCCTTTTTTTACTACTCATTTTAATTGAAAAATGGTATGGATGGAGAAAAGGCTTTGATACAGTCCGTACGCTTGATATGGTGTCAAGCCTTAGCTCCGGTATCACTAATTCAACAAAAGATGTACTTGGCTTAAGTGTTGCTATCATAAGCTATGGATGGCTAGTGAAACATTTAGCAATGATGCAAATTCAAGCAAGCTGGCTGCTTTATGTAATTGCATTTTTAGCCTTGGATTTTGCAGGTTATTGGACACACCGCCTTTCCCATACACTTAATTTTTTCTGGAACAACCATATTGTACATCATAGTAGTGAGGAATATAATTTGGCATGTGCCTTAAGACAAAGCATTTCAGTTTTTGTAAGAATTTATGCATTATTATTAATTCCAGCAGCTATTTTAGGTGTACCTGAAAAAGTAATAGCAGTTGTTGGCCCTTTGCACCTTTTTGCACAATTCTGGTACCATACAAGACATATTAATAGAATGGGATTTTTGGAATATATTATCGTCACCCCATCTCATCACAGAGTGCATCATGCTATTAATCCTGAATATTTAGATAAAAACTATGGTCAAATATTTATTTTCTGGGATAGAATATTTGGCACTTATCAAGAAGAACAAGCTAATATTCCAGCTGTGTATGGCGTTACCCGCCCTGTACGTACCTGGAACCCTATAAAAATAAACTTCATGCATATGTGGCTTTTAATTAAAGATGCATGGCATACAAAAGTTTGGAAAGATAAATTTCGTATTTGGTTTATGCCATTAGGATGGAGGCCAGCAGATGTGATTGAAAAATACCCGGTTTATAAAATTGAAGATGTGTATCATTTTGAAAAATACAATACACCAGCAAGCAAAGGCCTAAACGCATATTTGTGGACACAACTCATTTGCGTATTGTTATTAGTAAGTTATATGTTTGCTAATGTTGCTATGATAAAACAACTTGGCATTGAGCAGTTGTTTATATATGGTGGCTTTATATTCATACAAGTGTATACTTTGACTGAATTTATGGACCAAAGCAAATATGCATGGGTATTGGAAGCAATAAAAAATATAGCATGCATCACTTTGATAGTTAAAAACGGAGAATGGTTTGGATCTAATACGATCTCAAATGCAATTGCTCCTGCCCTAGTTGGGTACTTTGTATTAAGTACAATTGCAGTATATTATTTTTCAAAAACTTCGCAGCAATCTAATACAACAATGAAGTTGGCTTCATAGAACAAAGTGAGCAAGTCCAGGAATTTTATACTAACTCACCCTCTAAGTCATAGTCATAAGCTTTGGTGATTTTAACCATCACCATGTCCCCTGATTTTAGGCGCTTAGTGGTATTAATCACCACTTCATTGTCAACTTCTACACTATCAAATTCGGTACGTCCTAACCAACGACCTGCTTCTTTTTTATCAATGATCACTTTTACAATTTGACCTTCCTTAGATTGATTAATGGCTAAGCTAATTTCTTGCTGCACTTCCATTATTTCCTCAGCACGGCGTTGCTTTTCCTCGGCAGGTACATCATCAACTAAATCATAAGCACTTGTATTTTCCTCATGACTATATGTGAATATACCTACTCGGTCAAACTTATGTAATTGTAAAAATTCTTTTAACTCTTCAACATCATCTAAAGTTTCTCCAGGGAACCCTGTGATTAAAGTGGTTCTTATCGCAATGCCCGGCACACGCTTTCTAATTTCAGCAATCAATTCGCTCATTTCTTCACGGGTGATATTTCGGCGCATGGCTTTAAGCATATTATTGCTGGCATGCTGTAATGGAATATCAATGTATTTACAAATATTGTCGCGCTCACGCATCACATCCAAAATCTCTAAAGGAAATTTACTTGGATAAGCATAGTGTAACCGTATCCACTCAATCCCTTCCACATCTGCAAGTGCATTTAATAATTGTGGCAACGCGCGTTCCTTGTAAATATCTAATCCATAATAAGTTAACTCCTGAGCAATGAGCATTACCTCTTTTACTCCTTTCTTTACTAAACCCTTTGCTTCCTCCACTAACTGTTCGATAGTTTTGCTTACATGTTGACCACGCATTAATGGAATGGCACAAAATGCACAGGTACGATTACACCCTTCACTAATTTTTAAATAGGCATAGTGTTGTGGAGTGCTTAATAAGCGCTCCCCTAATAATTCAGCTTTATAATCGGCATTTAATTGATTCAACATTAAAGGCAATTCCATGGTACCAAACCAAGCGTCCACTTCAGGAATTTCTGCAGCTAAATCACCTCGATATCTTTCACTCAAACAACCCGTTACATATACCTTGTCTAATTTCCCTTTTTGTTTTAAGGCTACCTGGTCTAGTATTGTATTTACACTCTCTTCTTTAGCCTTGTCAATAAAGCCACAGGTATTGACTACTACTATATTGTGATCCAATTTCTTATTCTCATGCACTACATCAATATCATTAGCTACCAACTGACCACTTAACATTTCACTATCCACTAGGTTTTTACTACAACCTAAGGTGATGATATTGACTTTGTTTTGTTTTAATGTTTTTGCCTTCATAATAAATTATATCAATTTTATTTATTCACCTCATTGGTAAAATGAAATTGAATGTCGGGATTATTGGTGATTTCAGTATTTAAAAACCATTCACTTTGTGCTAAGTACACAGGTGACTCATCTTTATCCATGGCTGCATTTTGTTGCTTATACCTTAAAAAATCATTGAGTTTATTTTGATCTTTAGAGGTTAACCAACAAGCTTTGTAAAATGGAAGTGTTCTAAACTCACAAGCTGCTCCATACTCCTGCAATAAACGATATTGTATTACTTCAAATTGCAAATCACCCACACAACCAATAATTTTTTTATTGCCTCCAAACTGAGTAAATAATTGTGCTACCCCTTCATCGGTCAATTGGGTAATCCCTTTTTCCAATTGTTTTGTTTTCATAGGATCCTTATTCACTAA
>CANCEU010000025.1 GCA_947375185.1 Chitinophagaceae bacterium | reverse complement strand
CCAGCAGTTGTTGCATAATCCTCAATGACTATTTTACTATCATTGGCTGAACGACCTGCCCAATCGGTTCTAAATCCACTTGGAGCAACAATAGTTACTTTAATGCCCAAAGGCGCAACCTCTTTACTTAAAGATTCACTTAATCCATCCACAGCATATTTAGTAGCATTGTAAAAACCTACACCAGGGAATGAACGCAAACCACCAATAGAAGCAATATTTAAAATATGGCCGCTTTTTTGTTTACGCAAAATTGGTAAAACCGCCTGTGTCACATGTGCTAAACCAAATACATTAATCTCAAACATTCGGCGCACTTCCGCTTCCTCACTTTCTTCAATAGCACCAAAATATCCAATCCCTGCATTATTCACCAATACATCAATTTGCCCAAATTTATCCATGGTTGCAGCCACTGAATCCTCAATTTGATCCGCAATTGTTACGTCTAATTTTACCACTAATGAAGTAGCTGGATAATTGGCAACAATATCTTGCACATCACTTGGATTACGAGCTGCCACTACCACTTTGTATCCTTTTGCTAATGCTTCTATTGCTAAGTAACGCCCAAAACCAGTTGAGCATCCTGTAATAAACCATACTTTATTCATACTTTAATGTTGATTGTGATTAACCACAAAGATATGCTGCAATTGATATACACAAATCATTCACATAAAATGTACACTCATCCATTTAGGCGTAATAATTGAATAAAATTGAATAGCTTAGAAAAATCTTAAAATTAAATTAAACAATAAAATAAGGTCAAATGATACAACTACGAAAAATGGCAGTACTAACCCTATTTGTGACTGCACTAAGTTCAAGTTTACTTGCACAAGAAATGGCAAAAGAAAGTAGTAAAGAAAATGCTGCAATACCAAAGGAAGAAAAATCAGTTACACACCACTCTGTTGTAATCGGTGGTAAAACTATTAATTATACTGCGACTGCAGGGGCTTTAATTTTAAGAAATAATATTGACGAGCCTATTGCGTTTTTTGGATACACCGCTTATACAAAAGACGGCGAGGATGCAAACAAAAGACCAATTACTTTTTCATATAATGGTGGCCCAGGATCATCATCAATGTGGTTACATATGGGTGTAATGGGGCCTAAGCGTGTAGTAGTTAATGACCCTAACGATAATGCTGCTGCACCTTATAAAGTTGAGGACAACCAATATAGTATTTTAGATAATTCAGATATAGTAATGATTGACCCAATTGGAACTGGAATAAGCCGTGCTATTGGCAAATCTAAGAATGAAGAATTTTGGAGTGTAAATGGTGATTTAAAATCAGTAGGTGATTTTGTTAAACAATACCTAATTGAAAACGATCGTTTAAATTCTCCTAAATTTTTATTAGGTGAAAGCTATGGTACGATGCGAAGTGCAGCTGTTGGGAAATATTTACAAAATGCAGGCATCGCTTTAAATGGTATCATTTTAGTTTCTTCTGTTTTGGATTTAAGAACACTTACTTTCCAGGACGGTGATGATCTTTCTTATATCATAAATTTACCTGCATATGCTGCAACTGCATGGTACCACAATAAAATTGCAAACAAACCTGCACAATTAACCGACTTTTTACAAAAAGCGCGCGCTTATGCCGAAGGCCCTTATACCCTAGCTTTAATGAAAGGAAATAAATTATCAAAAGCGGATAAAGCTAAAATTGCTAGTGAATTGGCTGGATTAACAGGATTA
Source organism: Chitinophagaceae bacterium (assembly GCA_947375185.1). Classification (GTDB taxonomy): domain Bacteria; phylum Bacteroidota; class Bacteroidia; order Chitinophagales; family Chitinophagaceae; genus Sediminibacterium. The sequence continues at coordinate 35,283 of CANCEU010000025.1, read as the reverse complement.
AGTGCTGACTACTTATTAAAAGCAGACTTAAGAGTAAAACAAGGTGAATTTTGTCAAGAATTATTAAGAGATGAACATTTAACAACAGGAAGATTGGATTCAAGATACAAAGGAATTAATTCAGATTTGTTATCTCAAAGTGCTGGTTATGATCCGCAAAGTGCTGCATTAAGCCCAATTTATATTTCTGCATTTATGAATTACTACTATACTGAATTAAAAGTAAGTAAGTCATTAACTTACCGTGTTTCTGCGGGTAGTTTACCAGGATTTAAATGGGATTGGAAACACAATACAAGTGGATTTGGCGACGCCGCTACTCCCAATACTGCTATTGATTTAGCTGACGCAATGACTAAAAATCCAAACTTAAAAGTGTTGGTATTAAATGGCTACTATGACTTAGCTACTCCTTTTTATGGCACAGAATATACATTTGATCATATGGGCTTAGAAGAAAAAATTCAGGCTAATGTAAAAATGAAATATTATGAAGCTGGTCACATGATGTATGTTCACCCTGCATCTGCTACAGCTTACAAAAAAGATGTAACCGATTTTATCAAAGAAAATGCTGGACTTAAATAAGAATAAATATAAATCATGCGTAAATTTTTAGGAACGATATCTCTTTTGTTGTTGGTGATTTTTAGTTTTGGTCAAAGCACCAAGACCACCATTATTAAAGCAGGTAAATTAATTGATGTTGAATCTGGAACTGTATTATTGAATCAAATGATTCTAGTAAGAAATGACAGTATTATTCAGGTAGCGAGTAAAATAAATATTCCAAAGGAAGCAACCATTATTGACCTTTCTAAATATACTGTGTTACCAGGATTAATTGACTGTCACACACATATTACAGGTCAACCCGGTGGTGATTATTATGCTGATATTTTTAGAAAAACCCCTGTTGATGTTGCCGTTACTGCACATATTTATGCTAAAAAAACATTAGAGGCAGGATTCACTTCGGTTAGAGATTTAGGATCGGCAGGCCTTGTTGATATTGCTTTAAGAAATGCAATTAACAATGGAGATATCCCAGGTCCTAATATTTATGCTGCAACTGTGTTTATTGGTTCAACAGGAAGTCATGGTGATTTAAATGGCTTTTCTCCTTATTTAGAATTCAATGCACCTAAAGGTTTGTCAGGCGTTGCCAATGGTGTGGAAGGTGTTAGACAACAAGTTCGCTATAATGTGAAAAACGGTGCAGATGTAATTAAGTTTGGTGCAAGCGCAGGTGTATTAAGTGAAGAAGAAAGTGTTGGTGCGCCACAATATACGCAGGAAGAAATGGATGCTATTGTTAGCGAAGCTAAAATGTGGGGACGTAAAACAGCTGCACACGCACACGGAGCAGAAGCAATTAAAATGGCCGTGAAAGCAGGTGTTGCTTCGGTTGAACATGGAAGTTTATTAGACGCCGAAGGTATACAGTTAATGAAAGCTAAAGGAACTTATTTGGTATCTGATGTTTATGATGATGAATATATTTTATCAGAATATTCAAAATTAGGATTTCCTGACAAAATCATTAACAAAGAAAAAATGGTTGGCAAATTACAAAGAGAGAACTTTCAAAAAGCAGTAGAAGCTGGCGTTAAAATTGCTTTTGGTACCGATGCTGGCGTGTATCCTCATGGCTGGAATGGAAAGCAATTTAAATGGATGACCCGCTTTGGCTTAACTCCAATGGCAGCTATTCAATCTGCTACTATTAATGCTGCTGATTTAATTGGTATTAAAGAAAAAACAGGCTCAATCAAGCCTGGCAAAAAAGCGGACATCATTGCAGTTGTAACTAACCCTATTGATGACATCACAATTTTAGAACAAGTTCAATTTGTAATGAAAAACGGTATCGTTTATAAAAATAATTAGAAATGAAAAGTAGCAACAATATGATGCGTTTAGGCTTGTTGACAATCCTATTTAGTGGAATTTTATTATCACAACAAACTTTTGCACAAACCAATAAAGATGCAAGTTTAACGGTTGAGAAAATAATGAAAGATATTAAATGGATTGGTGCTTCCCCAAGTAATATAAGTTGGACCTGGGATAGTAAGGCCATTATATTTAGCTGGAACCCTGACAAAAATATTGCTGACTCTTTTTACATTTATAAATTAAATAGTAAACAACCTGAGAAACTAAATTATAATGAAGCTTTAAAATACAAAGCAATCAATAATGGCAAGTATAATAAAAACTATACCTCCATTACGTATAGCTACAAAGGTGATATCTATTTATTAAATATAGCTACGGGTATTGCCACCCCTATAACGCAAACAGAGGAGCAAGAATCTAATCCAAGTTTTATGAATAATGACGAATGGATCGTTTATCATAAAAATAAAAACTTATTTGCATGGCAAATTAAAACAGGACTTACTAAACAACTTACCAATTTTGTGAAAGATGCTGAAAGGTCAGTTAAAAATAATAATAACGCACAGGATGTTTTCTTAACAAATCAATCTCTAGCAAATTCTTCCGTATTACAATGGCGCAAAAAAAAGAAAGAATCAAGAGACCAATTTTTAGAACTGAATAAAGAAAAAGCAAATGCAAAAGCAATTGCATTTGGGGACAAGCAATTAACAACAGTTGAGGCTAGTAATTCAGGGAACTTTGTATTATACACCCTATTTAATCCTGATGTTTCAAAAAATACAATCGTACCTGCCTATGTAACTGAATCGGGATATACAACTGATATTCCAGGACGTGAAAAAGTGGGACATGCGCAAGGTAATTCTGAATCATTTATTTACAATAAATTATTAGACACCACTTATGCTATTAAACTGGATTCAATACCTGGCAGCTTTGACAAACCGGACTTTGTAAAGGATTATCCAAAACAAGGAGAAGTAAAAGAAAAGAAAAATAATAAAGATGCTAAAGATGTAGTTCGTAAACTTTGGATTAATGAAGTTTATTGGAATGAAAGCAATGACCAAGCCGTTGTAGACATTAGATCTGTTGATAATAAAGATAGATGGATAATGGCATTAGACCCAGCCACTGCAAAATTGAGCTTAATTAATCGCCAACGAGATGAAGCATGGGTGGGTGGACCTGGCAATAGCAATTACAGAGCCAATGCTGGATGGTTAAATGACCATAGTTTTTATTTTCAAAGTGAACAAACTGGATACTCCCATTTATATGTTTATGACATCAATAATAAATCAACTACAGCATTAACAAAGGGAAATTATGAGGTGCAGGATGCTGTATTGTCTAAAAACAAAAAAGCATTTTACATTATAACAAATGAAGTGCATCCAGGTCAACAAAATTGGTACAAATTAAACATCGAAACTGCTACAAAAGAAAAATTAACTAATAAAGTAGGCACGTACGAAGTAAGTATGTCCCCTGATGAAAAAACACTTGCTTATCGCTACTCTTTTATCAACAAACCTTGGGAATTATTTGTACAAGAAAATAAGAACACTAACAATATTGCCCAAATTACATTTAAAGGAGCAAGTGAGGAATTCAAAGAATACCCATGGAGAGAAAATAAAATATTTACCATTACTGCAAGGGATGGCCAACCTATTTATGCTCGATTATATGAGCCTAAAACAGGCACAAAAAATAATGCAGCGGTGATTTTTGTACATGGTGCTGGTTACTTACAAAATGTGCATTTTGGTTGGAGCAATAACTACCCTCGTGAATACATGTTTAATAACTTGTTAGCCGATAAAGGCTATACGGTTATTGATATTGATTATCGTGGAAGTGCAGGTTATGGTCGTGACTGGAGAACTGGAATTTATCGCTTTATGGGGGGTAAGGACCTAGATGACGAAGTTGATGCTGCTAAATATTTAGTATCCAATTTAGGTATTGATAGCACACGTATTGGTATGTATGGTGGTAGTTATGGTGGATTTATGACTTTAATGGCACTGTTCACGCAACCTAATGTTATTAAAGCAGGTGCAGCATTAAGGCCTGTAACGGATTGGGCGCATTATAATCATGGCTATACCTCCGATATATTAAATGAACCTGCTACGGACAGCATTGCCTATGCGCGTTCCTCTCCTATTAATTTTGCTGCAGGACTAAAAAATAATTTATTGATCTGTCATGGCATGGTAGATGTCAATGTACATTATCAGGATGCAGTTAGACTTGCTCAAAAATTGATTGAGCTTGGCAAAGATAATTGGGAGCTTGCCTCATACCCAATGGAAGATCATGGATTTGTTGAACCAAGTAGCTGGACTGATGAATACAAACGTATATTAAAGCTGTTTGATAATAAACTTAATAAATAGCAGGCATTATGCGCCAACTCATCAAAATTTATTCTTCACTGTTTTTTTTATTAGGATGTTCATTAATTACAGCTGCCCAAAATAGTAATAAGGATAGTCTCTTTTTAAAAACGGCAATACATAATATACAACAGGTGTACTATGAAAATATTGGCGAGCAAGCAGCCAAATACAATGGCAGTCAATACCCAGGTTATACCGTTTCCTTTGCCGACGGTCACCCCTACTTTAAAGTAAACGCACTTAGTAAGGGAAGTATTTTATATGATGGTGTAAAATTTGAGGAAGTTGCATTATTATATGATGAAGTTGCAGATTGTGTGGTACTTCAAGATAGTACGCACCGAATACAATTAGTCAATGAAAAGTTGAAACAATTTAGCATTTTAGATGACCACTTTGAAAGAATCGAAATTCCCGAAAAACTACATAACAATAAAGTAAATATTGCAACAGGGTTTTACCAAATACTTGTCGCGGGAAAAGTGAATTTATATAAAAAAGAAGTTAAGCATATAATTGAAAAATATAGCAACAACAATGAATTGTCCATACTATTTGAAGTAAGCACATTCTATTACATAAAAAAAGATGGTCTGTTTTTCGAAGTCCCTAATAAAAAATCTATTTATTCTATACTTGGAGAAAACGCTAAAGAATTAATTCAATTTGCAAAAAAAGAGCATCTCAATTTTAGCAATGAAAAAGATATGATGCTTACGTCGCTGGTTAACCATTACAATAAAATAGCGCAATAATATGAAACAACTTTTTGTATTCGTAACGCTTTTTTTAATTGCAAATTCAGGTATTGCACAAACAGATACCACTCACAAAGTGGATATCAATATATTGGGCGGTACTATTTATGATTTGGTTCAACAAATTGAAAAGCAATCAGAGTTTCATTTTTACTTTGATCCCAATCAACTAAAAAGATTTCCAGTAACTATAAATGTTAAACAACATAGTATCGGTAGCATATTGAATTTAATCGGCCCAACTGGAATAAATTATAGCATAGATCAACAGCATAATATATTTTTAACTACAGGCGCTAATTTATTGACTCAAATACCAAATGAATATTTTTCAGGAAAAATAAATACTGCGTCAAATTTAATTTCTGACACCAGCTTGCAATCAATCGATGATGTAACTATACAAGCAAGTTTATCTGACAAAAGAATATATGAAATTGGAGAGCGCGCTCAGGCAGGACAACACCCTATTGTAACCATTGCAGGTTTTTTGAAAGATGTAAAAACTGGTGAGCCAATTGCTGGCGCATCCATCTATATTGACCAACCCAGAATTGGTGTTACAACTGACCAAAATGGTTACTACTCTATTTCACTACCCAAAGGCAAACACATACTTAATGTACAAAGTTTAGGAATGCGGGATATAAAAAGACAAGTAGTTTTATTTAGTGATGGCAAAATGAATATGGATGCTATTAGTAGTATCATGTCATTAAAAAAAGTAGTGATTTCTTCACAAAAAATGAGCAATGTTAGAGGCACTATTATGGGTGTACAAAAACTAGATATTAAATCAGTTAAACAAGTGCCCGTAGTATTTGGTGAAGCTGATGTATTAAGAGCTGTTACAACATTACCTGGAGTAAAAACAGTTGGGGAAGCAAGTACTGGTTTAAATATTAGAGGCGGCGCTTCGGATCAAAATTTAATTTTATTTAACGACGCTACAATATTTAATCCTACTCACTTTTTTGGAATGTTTTCGGCATTCAACCCTGAATTAATTAATAATATCGAACTATACAAAAGTAGCATACCCGCAAATTTTGGAGGTCGGTTATCTTCGGTATTAGATATTAATAGTAGAGAAGGTAATAAAAAAGAATATACGGGTTCGGCTGGTATAGGATTATTAACCAGTCGTGTAAATTTAGAAGGCCCCATTATTAAAGACAAATCTTCCTTTATTTTAGGTGGTCGAAGCACCTATTCCAATTGGTTATTTGATTTATTACCCGACCAATACAAAAATAGTAAAGCTGATTTTTATGATTTGAACTTTATCGTTAACCATCAGATTGACAAAAATAATACCCTCTATTTAACTACCTATTTAAGCAAAGACCATTTTAATTTAAACAGTGATACTGCATATGGATATAGCAATAAAAACGTAGCGTTAAAATGGAAGCATATCTTTAATAATAAACTAAATGCAACATTTGCTATTGGAAGTGATCAATATCAGTATGAAATTAATAGCCAACACCTTCCTGTTTCAGCCTATCAAGTTGGCTTTGATATTAACCAATCATATTTAAGGGCAAACTTTAATTACAACTATAATAGTAAACACAGTTTTGAGTACGGTTTTAGTAGTCTTTATTATTTACTACATCCTGGCACTTACAAGCCCTTAGGAGCAAAATCATTGGTCATCAAAGATGTACTAACTCCTGAAAAAGCAGTTGAATCCGCATTATACCTAACCGACCATTATACCATATCTAGTAAATTTAAGCTAGATGCAGGTATTCGTTTATCTATGTTCAATAGCTTAGGCGCTCAAAATGTAAATATATATCCAGCCTCTGTTCCAAGAACAGCTGAAAGTATTTTAAAAACAGTAAACTATGGGGATGGCAATATCGTTAAAACCTATGGTGGCCCCGAATACAGGCTTGGATTGAGGTATGTTATTGATGAGACGCTTTCCTTAAAAGCAGGTTACAATACCCAACAACAATTTATTCATTCATTATCGAATACCACCGCGATGGCTCCAACGGATATATGGAAATTGAGTGATCCTAATATTAAGCCACAAACTGGTGATCAAATTTCATTAGGTATTTATAAAAACTTGAAATCTAACACTATTGAAACCTCCTTTGAACTCTATTATAAAAATATCAACAATTATTTAGATTATAAGAGTGGCGCTGTACTGGTTATGAATCATCATATTGAAACGGATGTTATTGAAACTAAAGGAAAAGCTTATGGTGCTGAATTACTTGTAAAAAAGATTGCAGGCAAATTAAATGGATGGATAAGCTATACATGGTCAAAAGTACTCCTAAAGATGGATGACCCAACTGCAGGTGACATTATAAATCATGGAAATTACTACCCTTCCAATTATGATAAACCAAATGATGTTACTATAGTTGCTAACTATAAATTTAGCCATCGATTCAGCATATCAATGAATGGCAATTATAGCACGGGAAGGCCAATTACATTACCTATTGGAGTTTTCTCCTACGGTGGTTCAATGCGCACATTGTATGCAGACAGAAATGCATATCGCATCCCTGATTATTTTAGAACTGACTTTTCAATGAATATTGAAGGGAATCATAAAGTGCATCAGCTTACACACAATAGTTGGTCTATTGGGGTTTACAACTTAACAGGCAGGAAAAATCCTTACTCGGTGTATTATGTATCCGAAAATGGTGCAGTGAATGGCTATAAACTTTCCATATTTGGCAATGCCATTCCTTATATTAACTTAAACATTGCCTTTAAATAAGCACTATGAAAAAAACAATACCATATTTATTGATATGCATGCTATTTCTCATTGCTTGTAAAGAAAAATATATATCTCCAGTTTCAAGTCCCATTACCGGATATTTAGTGGTAGAGGGTGCTATAAATAGTGGATTAGGGGCAACAAATATTACCTTATCAAGAACTTCCAACTTACAAAATCAAAATGTCATTTTCGAAAAAGGAGCAATAGTTAAAGTTGAAGGGGAAGATAATTCTATTAAACAATTAACTGAAGTTGGAGATGGAAAATATAGTATTACTGGTCTTAACTTAAATGGAAACAAAAAGTATAGAATAAACATTACAACTAAAGATGGTAAAATATACCTATCTGATTTTAGCAATGTTATTTACAACCCACCTATTGACAGCGTAAATTGGAAAAGAGAAAACGGAGCTATTCAAATGTACGTTAACACACATGACGACACTAACAATACGCAATATTACCAATGGGAAACCGCCGAAACCTGGGAAATTCATTCAGGCTACCTAAGTGCACTAAAATATAAAACAGCTAATAGCGCAAAGGGTACTGTATATAGTGTTGACTTTAGTGATTCACTAAACAAGTCAATTGATTATGGTAAATATTATTGTTGGAAAACTGAACCTTCCACACAAATATTAACAGGGTCCACCGTAGCATTAAGTAAAAACGTTATTAATTTACCTATTGCAAATATCCCGCAAGATTCTTGGAAATTGAATGTACTATACAGCCTTTTTACCCGACAAATTAGTATTAGCAAAGGCAAATATGAATTTCTTCAAAGAATGAAAAAAAATACCGAAGGTACTGGTTCTATTTTTGATGCTCAGCCATCAGATTTGAATGGCAATATTCATTGCGTAAGTAATGCAAGCGAACCTGTTATTGGTTATATAGATGTATGCAATATTCAAGAAAAAAGAATTTTTATAAATAGAAAGGAAGTTCCAGATTGGAATTATTATCAAGGATGTAATGAAATAAGAATAACTAATAATAGTGATAGTATACAAATCCATGGCTTGTATTTACTGCCTACCTATCCCGAAACGAATCCTATGACAGGAGCCATTATAAGTTTTTTTGCGGCCCCACCTGAATGTGTGGATTGTAGATTAAGAGGATCTAATATTAAACCTAGCTTTTGGCCATAATCAAGATAACATCAATGAAAAAACAGCTAATACACCTATTCCTATTTTGCCTCTTATTGGCGACAAGCAATTTGTTTTCGCAAAACGAACCATATGCTGACTTGCAAAATAAATTAGCATCCTATGCATCGAAACATCTTCAAGAAAAAATTTACATTCATACAGATAAGAGTACTTATTTAAACAATGAATTAATTTGGTTTAAGATATATAGCTTAGATGGATTTTACAATACCCCTATCAACATTAGCACAATTTGCTATGTTGAAATTATTAATCAGAAAAATGAACCTGTTTTACAAGAAAAAGTTAGCTTAACAAATGGCCTCGGAGAGGGTTCTTTTTTATTACCGAATAATTTATTGTCAGGTAATTATACTTTAAGAGGCTATACGAATTGGATGAAAAATTTTGATTCAAAATTCTTTTTTTCAAAGCAGATTAAAATCATAAACACCCAAATTCCTACAGTAAGCACTCAATCAACTTCAAATACGCATGTTGTATCCATTTATCCAGAAAGTGGAAGTATCATTAGCGGGATTAGTACAAAGATGGGCATAAAAGTACAGCTTAACAACGGGAAAGGATTAGCAAGTAACAACTGGATTATTGCAGATAAAAATGATACTATTGCTACTTTTAAAACCTTAAGTGATGGAATTGGTAGTTTTAATTTTACGCCATTGGCCGATAAACATTACACCATCAAAACCATTTGTAGCGATGGAAAAGAAATTACAAAAACAATTGAGCCTATTGAGCAAAGCGGCTACCACCTTAGTGTATTAGAAAATAAAACAAATAATCAAATTGACATTAACGTTTATAATACCAATTTTGAAAACGGAAATGTTTATTTATTAATTCATACAAGAGGAATCTTAAAAAAAGCTTTTGCTGTTAATCGAAATACTAACATAATTAAAATTAATAACGATGAATTGGGCGAGGGAGTAAATACCATTACCCTTTTTGACAATAACAGAAAGCCAGTTTGCGAAAGGCTCTATTTTAATTACCCTAATAATGAACAAAGTTTAAAAGCTGAAGTTGAAGTTAACAACTTTAAGTCAAGAGAAAAGGTGAATTTTAAATTACAAGGCATTAACAATGCACTGAATAGCCACCTGAATTTATCTATGTCTGTTTATAAAATAGATTCATTACAAGGAATTGATGAAACTAATATTCAAAATTATATTTGGCTACAATCCGATTTGGGAGAAAATATTGAGCAACCAAATAAATATTTTGATAGTACCAATTTGAACCGTTTTTTAGAAATAGATAATTTAATGCTTACCAATGGATGGAGGAAATTCAAATGGGATCAAGTACTTTTAAATGAACCTCCCATATTCCACTATATCCCTGAACTTGCTGGCAATATCATTGTTGGTAAAATAGATAAAAGTGCTATCGCGAATCGAAATGGCGAACTGACGGCAGCTTTGTCTATACCAAGTAAGTATACTCAATATAAAGCAAGTAGTATTAATCAAGATGGTGTGGGTATTTTTGAGTTCAGAAAAATATACAACAATGGACAGGTAATACTACAAATAGACAGTATTAATAATAAATCTAAATTCATTTTAGAAAATCCATTTAGCACTGATAATAATAAAGTAAGTAATACCTATTTACAAAATGATAAAATAAACAAAGGGACGTTAAACAGTTATTTCCGAGACATTCAAATACAAAACTATTACAACCCTAGCTTAACAAATCAATTCAAACCCATATTAGCTGATAGCACTGCTTTTTATGGAAAAGCAGATCGAGTATATTTACTTGACAATTATTCAAGATTCACAACACTTGAAGAAGTTATTAGAGAGTATATTACTCCTGTTACCTTAACGAAAAACGATGGAAAGTTTAAGCTAGCAGTTTATGATGAAGCAAATAAGCAATTTTTTAAAGAAAAGCCACTTTTATTACTTGACGGTGTTTTGATTAAAGATGTTGATAAATTTTTATCCTATGACCCTTTAAAAATTAGAAAATTAGAAGTGGTTTCTAGACTATATTTTGATGGGAATAATAAATACAATGGGATTGTTAACTTCACCACTTATGATGGCAAAATGGAAGGATATGAGCTAGATCCTAATTCAATTGTTTTAGATTATAAAGGTCTTCAAGCAAACCGAATATTTGATGCTCCACTTTATGACACTCAAACACAAATTGAAAATAGATTACCCGACTTTAGGCACTTATTATATTGGAATCCCAGTATCACCGTGAATGCAAATGATGCAAAACAAATCAGCTTTTTCACATCTGATTTAAATGGCAAGTATGTAATTACACTACAAGGTATTAGCAATATTGGGAAGCCAATTTATAAGGAGATAAAAATTGAGGTTAACCCATAATTGATCATTACAAATAGCACTATCTATCTAAAATTTCTTTTACATTTCCTGTTCTCTTGAGTACACCCCATTCTTGTAATTCACCTTTTATAGCACGCTTAATCGCTTTAAAAAAGACGTACATCATAAGCCATCTATAAATTAATCGTTGTGGAATAAGCCATATTAATTTTGCTGGATTTTCCTTTTCAAATGCAAATGCGATTGAAGCAATCAAAGCATCCACTACAACATATATTAGAAAGTAAAAAGCAATCTTACCTCCATTGCCTGTAAGCAATGCAACAATCATTAAAAAATCAGCGATTGGTGATAATAATGGTATAATGTATTTAAACAAAAGCATATCCGGTAGGGCCACCCAACCTAATGGCTTATTTACATTACTAAACATCATGTCTTTATGCTTCCAAAAAGTTTGCATTACACCAAAGCTCCATCTTACCCTTTGTTTTAAGAATTGCCTTAAATGTTCAGGTACTTCGGTGTAAGCATATGCCTTTGGCTCATTGGCCACAATATAACCAGCTTTAATTATACGCATGGTGATATCACAATCCTCAGCTAAAGTGTCGGTAGTAAAGCCCCCAGCATCAATTAGTGCGTCTTTTTTAAAGGCCCCAATGGCACCAGGAATAACTGTAATCGCGTTTAAGAAAGCGAATCCCTTACGGTCAAAATTTTGACTTGTTATATATTCAATACTCTGCCACTTGGTTAATAAATTAACTTCATTTCCAACAACTACCGATCCTGCAACAGCACCCACTTCCTGTCCTTTATTATAAATTGGATTCAAGAAATTACGCATCAATTTTGATACGGCATCTGTTGCTAATTTAGTATCCGCATCGATACAGATAACATAATCGGCATGTGATTGACCAATACCATATTGTAAGGCCGAAGCCTTTCCTCCATTTTGCTTTGTAAATACTTTCACTAAAGGGTTTTGCTCAAATGCTGCTTTTACAATTTCATATGTCTTATCCTTACTTCCATCATCAACAAATATGATTTCAAAATCGGGATAATCACATTTTAATAAATTTTGCAATGAAGATACTGCGTTCACTTCTTCATTATAAGCTGGCACAATGATAGATACAAATGGCTTGTATAAAGTATCCTCAATTTTACTAAGTTCCCCTTTTTTTCGTCTTTCTAAAATTGACATGATACCAATAATAAAAATTCTTATGGTACTAAGCCCTAAGAAAATCATGAATAACGCAAAAAAGAAAGTACCTCCTAAATAAGCCCCTTCAGCAAGTATATAATTAATCTGTAGCCAATAATATTCTTTCCCCTGTTGAATAGTTGGCATCATCTCCTCAGGCTTTTTACCCAATAAATCGGCTACAGTTGTAAAACTATACCCTTGTTCTCTAAAATATCTGATGATCTTGCCAGTGGCATTTACAGTATTTTCTCTATTTCCGCCAGCATCATGTAACAATATAATACTACCTGCAATGGAAGTATCTTCAGGGTTTCCCGTATTAATTTTATTTTTATAAATTTGAACTACCCTATCAAAAATGGTATCGTTTCGATATTCATTAATTGGAATTTGCCAGTCTTCAGGGTCGATACTTTCACCTACGGTAATATAATTTTTTTGTCTACTTAATGCAATTGGCGCTAACTCCTCATATTTACCAGGCTCACTATCGGCGTTAAAAGGAGCTCTAAACAATATAGTACTATGTCCAGTGATACATTCTATCAATAAACGAGTCGCATCCATCTCCAACCCCGCGCGTTGCTTACTAATAATACTCATGTCTGAGTGGGTGAAGGTATGGTTGCCAATTTCATGCCCTTCTCTGAAAATTCTTTTTACCAATGGTATATTATTTTCAGCTTGATAACCAACTATAAAAAATGTAGCGGGGACATGATAAAATGCAAGTGTATCTAAAATTTGTTTAGTATAAACAGGATCGGGACCATCATCAAATGTAAGCACTAACTTTTTCTTAGGCGTAGCACCAAACCTGCGTATTACATAGGTAGATGGAAGTTTGTCATAATACTCTTCACTAATTAACATTGATGTAGTATCAACTTCACTTCTGATATATCCATCTTTAGGAGAAGCAATAATATCTAACACCTCGCCCTCACCAACAAAATCAGGCGCACTACCCGCCTTAATGGTATTAAAACCTATAAAATCAAACTTCTTTAACGCGGCTTTTGTCATTGACTTATCATAAAATGACCAAAGTCGTACATCCTCTCCACCTAATCTCCATAAAGCAGTACCCGCCAAATTTACCTCTGTTGCAAAACGAATAGAATTAAAATTGGTGGCAGCATCTACAAAATATACTTGATGCAGTTGGTTCTCGCTATCATAATATTGATAATCGAGGTTATAAGAGTCATTGTCAAAGTCTATTTTTGCTTCACTATTTTTAGCATTTGCAATTGCTTGTTGATAGGTAACATCAGATGACTTTGTAACCTTATTCTTTTTATCTAATTGCCAATCATGACCAAAGGCTGGAATGGCAAGAATAATTTTATTAGCTGGCAATTTACTAGTCATATCAAAAACAGCAGCCTCAATCCATTTTTGCGAACTATTAGGACCAGGCTTGGTTTCAGAATGATGCTGATCATAAGCCATCAATATTAAGTAATCATTGTAATTACTTAATGCCTTAAAATTATATTCGTCATTAAATGGTATTACGTCCTGAGATACTAGAAATTTTTGTGCGTGTAATTGTTCATACAATTGTTTTTGAAATTCAACAAGTGGCTTATCGGAATCCATCATTATTTCCTCAAAGTCAATATTTACGCCAATGAAATTATATTGTTTTAAAACCGCTATAATGTCATTAATTAATTTTTGTTTTTTTGCTGGACTTTTCAAAATTCTTCTTACCGTCTCCCCTCTAAATAAAGTCTTGTAGTTGTTGGTCAACAAAGGCATTATTTTAACGCCAGCATCCTGCATAATTTTTAATGCTTTAGGATCAATTGTATTATATAATTGATCGGTATTCGGATCAATAAATAACCACTCTGGAATTATTAAATTTAAATGTTTTACGTTTCGTTGTAAGGAGCTAAACGACTGTGCCGCATCCCAGTTAACATAAAACCCTGCCCTAATTCCCAAAGTGTCGCTAAAATAATTTGAATTTGATAAGTCCAACGGCTTATTTGTTACCTGACCACAACCTTGCCCCTTAGCCCACTTATTTCCAATAGCTTTTTTAAAGCCCTTATATTCCCGCTCTAATTTACTTTCTCTATAATTATCAGAAGTATCTGTTAAAACCTTTTTAATAGCGGATCCTTCCAGAGGTATATCAGGCTGATTTTTATTCATCTGATAAATACCAACATATACTATTATTCCAAAAATCGGCAACAAGAATAATAAGGCACGAAGAATCCATTTTGTTCTTTGCCATCTTGTTTTATTGGGAGACTGAAATATTTGTTGATTTTGATCCATAAATTACCACAAAAATAAGCTTATTTTGATGTACATTGATAGATTACCCCATCGTTAAATTTGCCAATTATTTGCAAATTTTTTGTACTAGCTACTTCCTGCAAAGTCAATACTTCGGGATTATCCTCATTATTAAACCAAATAAGGATTTGTGTTGGCGAACTGTTAAAGTCATTAACCAAATTGGAGTACTTCCTTTCTGGAAGAATTTGTGCAGGCTGATTGGCACCAAAATAAACAGCATGTGCCGCATTGGAATAAATTGTCTTGCCCGATACAAACATCGAAGGGTTCGTTTTTAAATAATTGAGTACACCACTGCTAATAAACCAATCATCATCACTATAGCCACCAATCCCCCCTTCACTATTCTCCAAAAATGTAGCTCGATCAGTATCCGCATATTGAAAAATTGTTGTGGTCACTAATAATGTACTCACCCCAATGAGTGCAATTTTATAAGTCTGCGATTTTACTATTTTAAAAAAACTAGCAATGTAAAAACTAAGCGTAAGTAAACAGGGTATGTAAAATGGAGCTAGTAATCGATTGTTTATTGTTTCAAATCTTGAAATGGTTGCCACTGCCAACATAAATATGGAGTACATTAAGGTAAAAGAAACAGCTAATTTTTCGTAGGCATGTTGTTCTTTTGACTTTAAAAATCTAACCACAAAAACTACCATAACAATTGCTAAAAATAAAAATGCAATTGCTGTAGGGAAAAAACTCACCCATTTCGAAAATGGCAACCAATTGGTTAACACTAGCCCATAATATTTTAAATTTTCTAAAAAAGGAGTTACCCCTTTTTGCCTATTGCCGGTTAATGTTTGAGTAAGTAATGCGTTTCGAATTAAATTAAGCACAAATAATGAAATAGAAATGGCGCCATATATAAATGCATGTAGCAACTTTTTTTTCCATTTTAAATCTTGTGACATTAATATCAACAAGCCTCCTGTAGCAATTACCGCAACTCCAGCCAACCTTGTATCAGCGGCTATTGCAGCAATAATTGCCATTATAATTAAGTATTTATAATTGTATTTTTTTTCAAAATAGATATTTCCAAAATAAATAAACAATACCACCTGTGTAATAAATAAAGTCTCAGACCATAACATCGTATAAACTTCCAACAAACTTGGACTCAGCGAAATAATGGCCAATACAACCCACTTTAACCATTTTGAATGATTTGTTTTTTCTAATATATTTCCTGCAATGAAAATAGTTAAGCCAAATAATATGGCATTAAAAAAAGGCACTACTTTCAAAAAAGAGCTGCCAAAAATTCCTTTGATTATTGATAATAAAATGGGATAGCACACAGGAAACATTACAAAAGGCTTGCCATCAAATTGGTAAAATCCTTTCCCAGCAATAATACTATCTGCAGTACTTAAATAATAAATGGAGTCAGGCGAAATACCCAGTCCACTATGCTTTGTTAATAGCACAACCAATAAACTACCCACAAGTGCAGCAAAAAGAGAATCTATATTGGTTTTGAGCAGTTTCAAATGAAATAATTTAGTCAAAAATACATTTTTATCCTTATAAAATATTTAAGGCAAAATTAAGCTACTTCAATGAGTAAGTATATTTCTTTATTAGGTTTTGTTAAAAATGATTCCTATTAAACTAAGCCAGCAAAACAATGTCTAAATTTGTACAAAATGTACAACAATGCGCTATTCGATTTATTTATTCAGCCTTTCCATTATTTTATTATCAAATTGTAGCCCAAAACAATATGAAATAGGAAAATATCAAAATGAAACGATTATTGCAGATGGCGATGCTGCTGATTGGGGATTACCATTGCGTTTTGGTAGTGAAGAAGGTTCCTTACAATACGCTATTACTAATGATAGAGAAAACTTTTATATCAGTGTTGCATCTAATAATCAGCAAACACAAATGAGTATTTTAAGAGCAGGTTTAAAAATTTATTTTGATCCAAAAGGAAATAAAGCAACAGATATCTGTTTAACATACCCATATAAAGACCCAATGGAAAGTGGACCTAGAGGAAGAAATGAAAACAAGAACACGGATCCGAATTTGATAAAACAAAAAATGATTTTAGATGCTGACATTTATAGTACATCTGGATTCATTAATATGGAAAATAGAATTTATGATTTAAAAGATACTAGTCAATTTAAAGTAGGCATGAACTTTGACAAATACAATAATTTAGTATTCGAAGCGATTGTTCCTATAAAAAATGTATTAGCAAATCCTGTAAATTTCAAAAAAACGCCAAGCATAAGTGTTGGTATAATTGTAAATAATTTTGGTGGTGGTGGCGCTAGACTTAATGGTAGTGGCGAAAATCAAAATTATAGAAGCAATAGTGAAGGCATGAACAGAGGTAGTATGCGAGGTGGTGGAATGGGAGGCGGAATGCGTGGTGGTGGTAGTCGTGGAGGAATGCGAGGAGGCGGTGGTATGAGTCGAGGTGGAGGCTATGTTGGCAAACAAATAGTAAATTGGTACCAGTTTAAACTAGCAAGTGAATAGTCGTTAACTAAAAATAAAAAAGGATTAAAATACTTCCCCAAGATTTACGTAGAATCCACCAGATCCATTTTTGCCAATACCATAATCAAGACAAATATTTGTTCTTGTATGTTTGTTTATCTTAAATCTAACACCTGCTCCATAGCCAGGCAATAAAGTGGCATAGGTCGAAGATAAATCTCCCGAATAGGATTGTACATTGGCAAATACAACGCCACCAAATAAACCATTATGAGAAATTTGAAAGCGATATTCTGATTCTAAATATGACATATTTCTTCCCCTAAATCTACTTTGAATATACCCCCTACCCGAATTATATTGATCATCCCATCCTGTGGAAGGCATATTTAAATAAGGGATTTTACCACTTAAAGTCAACCATTCTAAATTCCAAAATGCCAAAACATTTTGTGAATTAGCTGGAAATTTAAAATACTTTCTAGTGTCTACAATTAATGCCTGCCATTCATTATCACTACCCATTTGGGTGGCATTATATCGATACAATACATTGAAAAAACTACCTGTAGCAGGATTAATTTGATTGGTTCTAGAATCGTACAAAATATTGGCAATTGGCCCAACCGATGTTTCAGATTTCCCCAATTCTTTTTGAATCAATAAGCTAATTCTTTTTGTGGTTGGATCTGAAACGCTAATATCCCAAAACTGATCATAATAAATTCCTAAGCCCGCTAGCCAATTGGTTGAAAAACTTTTAACTAATTTATTATGCAACTTTAACCCTGCAAAATTAATTGTCCTAGCTTTATTGGGATCAGTTTTACCTCCTAATCCATAAATACTTGATGGATAAGATATATACCTATTATCCGATACAAAATTATAAACTCCATTATTAAACCAAATATTTGCACTTAAAGGCAATATAATTTGATTGTATTCAGAGTAGGTAACACTTGTAGCAATGTTGGATAACTTTGCATCTTTTTGTTCATAATTATAAAAACCCAAATTTGCACTGACAATTCCAGCAAATCCAGTTTGCAAAGTATACCCTGCTGCAGGAACAAAAGAATAGTTGAATTTGTGAGGATTGAAATTGGAATCTTGTATCACCCCTTTTTTCTTATAAAAAAAATGAGTTACAATATCTGTAATGTCTTTCCCAAGTATATCTTGGTCATGCACTTCAATTTTTAAACCTTTATTGCTATTGGTTGAATCATTAATTTTATTTGCAGAATCCACAATTTGAGCTTTTGCTCCAATTTGAACAAAGATGATTAGTACTAATATTGGCAACAAATATTTAATGGCGATATATTTAGATTAAGGCAAATTTACCAATATTAGACAATAAAAACAGGCATAAGTTTAAATGATTAGGCATCAATAGTACATATATAAAGTGCATTTATTAACTTAGTAGGTATATTATAGTTTATGCATAAAAGAAAGTTCCTAAAAAATATATTGCTAACCACTTTGGGCACCCCACTTGGCATAGCTAGTTTCGCAAAAGCTTTTGAAAACAAAGCAATATTTACTGCAAACGAGCTTGCTACTGATGAAGATTTTTGGGGACAGATTAGAGCACAATATTTACTTAAGCCCGACTATATTAATTTAGAAAACGGCTATTATAATTTTTTGCCACAGCCGCTACTTAATAAATTTATTGAGCATATAAAAGAAGTTAATTTGCAAGGTTCTTATTATATGCGCACTGTGCAATTTGAAAACAAGAAAAAAATTACAGAACGACTTGCTAAGCTTGCAGGTTGTAGTGCAGATGAACTAATTATTACTAGAAACACGACCGAAGCCTTGGACCTAGTAATTGGAGGCCTTGACTGGAAAGTTGGTGACGAAGCAATTATGGCATACCAAGATTATGGTGCAATGTTGGATATGTTCGAACAAGTTCAGGATAGATATGGTGTAAAAAGAGTTATGTTATCCGTTCCTAATCATCCAGAAAATGATGATGAAATTGTACAATTGTACGCGCGCGCAATTACCTCTAAAACAAAAGCGATATTAGTTAGTCACATGATTAATATTTCGGGACAAATTTTACCTATCAAAAAAATATGTGAAATGGCCCACGCAAAAGGCGTTCAAGTAATTGTTGATGGCGCACATGCATTTGCCCATATTCAATTTACTATTGACGACCTTGGTTGTGACTATTATGCTGCAGCATTACATAAATGGCTAAGTACCCCTTTGGGTGCGGGTATGTTATATGTACGCAAAGGCAATGCAAATAAAGTATGGCCTTTGCTTGCGGATGGTGAAAAGGATAAAAATAAAATTAATCGTTTAAATCACACTGGCACACATCCTGTACACACCGACTTAACCATTAACGATTCAATTGATTATTTTGAAATAATTGGAGCGGAACGAAAAGAAGCTCGACTTCGTTTTTTACAAAATTATTGGACTGAAAAAGTAAGACACTTACCTAAAATAATTGTGAACACGCCTGCTGATCCAAATCGTAGTTGTGCAATTGCAAATGTGGGTGTTGAAGGAATTGATCCTGCTGAATTAGCGAAAAGATTATTGAAGGAACACCAAATTTTTACAGTTGCTATTGACTATGCCAACGTAAGGGGATGTAGAATTTGTCCCAATTTATATACTTCTACTCAGGAACTAGATTATCTTGTAAAAGCTTTATTACAACTATCAAAAAATGTCTAAAGATAAAAGAACTACTGAATCAGACTCATTGTATCATGACATTGATAAAATGTCAACAATCGAGATACTGACAAACATTAATACCGAAGACCAAAAAGTGGCCATTGCAGTTCAAAAGAGTATTGCTCAAATTGAACCCCTCATAAATGCAACAGCACACCAATTATTAAATGGCGGAAGATTATTTTATATTGGCGCAGGAACTAGTGGCCGATTAGCAGTTGTGGATGCTAGCGAATGCCCGCCTACTTATGGAGTTCCTCAAGATCTTGTCATTGCAATTATAGCAGGTGGCAATCAAGCCATGTTTCATGCAGTGGAAAATGCCGAAGATAATACACAACAAGCATGGATCGACTTACAAACATTTGATATAAGCAAGCAGGATGTAGTCGTTGGCATTGCAGCAAGTGGCACCACACCTTATGTTGAAGCAGGTTTAAAAAAATGTCAGGAAAATGGCATTATCACTGGTAGTATTAGTTGCAACTTTAATAGTTCAATTTCAAAATTTGCCAACTTCCCTATCGAAGTTGATCTTGGGCCAGAATTTATAACAGGTAGTACAAGAATGAAAAGCGGTACTGCTCAAAAATTGATTTTAAATATGATCTCTACTTCGGTAATGATTAAATTGGGTCGTATCGAAGGCAACAAAATGGTGAATATGCAATTAACAAATAAAAAATTAATTGATAGGGGCATTCAAATGATTATGCAACAAACAAATATAACAGATCCAACTATTGCAGAAGGCTTATTAAAACAATTCGGTTCCGTAAAAAGGGCAGTTGAAAATTATAAATAGCTCACTTTATTTGCAAGTTAATCCGGGAAGCTAATTTTACCCATTGTGATTGCTTTTTTAGTAGCATTCCCGCCTATTTGCATAGCTTCCCCAGCTACTGCTTCATTTGCCAATAATGCAAACAAAATAGCCTCTTTCGCATCAGGATTAAATCCTAATTGGTCTAACGAAAGCACACTTATACCATTCAACAAATTGCTTAAGTGTTGAATCAATAAAGGATTATGCATTCCTCCACCACTTAAATATACGACATCAATCTCTTTTAGTTGAACTGAATGTTCAATCGTATTTCGGATTGCCTCTACTATCGTTTCTGCAGTAAATAAATTTAAGGTTGCTAAGATATCTTCATGTGAAATGGAAGTAGTGTTAGACTGTATTTGTGCTTGAGCTAAATATTCCAAATTGAATAATTCAGGGCCAACTGTTTTTGGCAATGGCAAGTCAAAAAACAAATTGCTTTTTAAAGCCTTCAACAAATCATGATGAACTTCACCTTGCTTTGCAATTGCAGCATCTTTATCAAATGGAATATTAAAATAGGCGCGCATATAAGCATCCATTATGGTGTTACCAGGCCCAGTATCCGAAGATAAAATGCTAGACAATGCTGCGCCAGCAGGCAAATAAGTAAAATTGGAAATACCCCCTATATTTAATAAAATTCTATTTTCTGTTTTACTAGCAAACAAAATAAAGTCACCATAAACTGATAATGGTGCACCTTCTCCCCCTGCCGCTATATGCTTTTGTCTAAAATCACTAATGGTAATGATACCGGTATCAACTGCTATATGATCGGCATCTCCTATTTGTAGTGTTGCGGAACCAAAACTATAATTGGGATGCAATGATTTAGGTGCATGATAAATAGTTTGACCATGACTTGCAATTAAATCAATTTGAGCTGGTTGAAATCCCCATTTTTCAATAACCTCTAATACCATTTTTGCATGCAACCTTCCTAGCCATGGATTTAATAAACATAACTTTTCTAATGAAACTATTTCTTTTGAAAAAACAGAAAGTATATTATCACGCACTTCGTTATTATAAGTAACTGTAGTTGATTGAATCAACTTTAATTCGGTATTACTTCCAAAACCACTAATCTCGCATAATGCAATATCTAATCCATCCATCGATGTTCCACTCATTAGTCCAATCACCATTCTACTTGTCTTGTTGGCAATAGCATATAAGTTGTTAATATTTTGATGCATTGAATAAGGCATTAATTATACTTTAAAGGTACTAAATAGGCTCGTATCAACAGCATTTGACCAATTTTCCACAACATGCCAATTGTCCTCTATTTCAAGGCCTTATAATGTAACTTTGTGGCACAAATATTTGATTTATGCTTAAAGTTGGTGTGTTTGGAGTGGGACATTTGGGAAAATTCCATTTAAATAACTGGATGGAGATTCCTGAAGTTAAAGTGATTGGTTTTTTTGACCCAAGTAATGATAATGCGAAGGAAGTGGAGGAAAAATATGGCATACCTCGCTATATGGACGAAGAAGCTTTAATTGCAGCATCAGATATTATAGATGTAGTAACACCTACCCATTTACACTTTCCTGTTTGCGAGATGGCTATTAAAACCGGCAAACATGTTTTTGTTGAAAAGCCAATGGCAAATACCATTGAAGAAGGAAAGGCAATTGTAGAAATGGTTAAGGAAGCAAATGTAAAATTACAAGTGGGCCATGTTGAAAGATTTAACCCAGCTTATACTTCATTAAAAAATGCTTCTTTAAACCCATTATTTATTGAAGTACACCGTTTGGCTCAATTCAATCCCAGAGGTACCGAAGTAAGTGTTATTTTGGATTTAATGATTCATGATATTGATATTATTTTAAGTATTGTGAAGAGTGATGTTAAAAGTATTTCAGCTAGTGGTGTTGCTGTATTAACCGATACACCTGATATTGCCAATGTACGTATTGAATTTAATAATGGCTGCGTGGCTAATTTAACCAGCAGCAGGATTAGTATGAAGAAGATGCGTAAGATTCGATTGTTCCAAAAAGACGCTTATATTGGAATTGACTTTTTAGAAAAAACAACTGAGATTATCAAATTAAAACAACCCGACGAAGAAGATAGTTTCTCTTTTGATATTGACACACATCAAGGTAAAAAAACAATCTCTATTTCCACTCCAGTTATTGAAGATGGCAATGCTATAAAAGCAGAGTTGACAAGTTTTGTACACTCTATTTTAACTGACGAACCTACTGTGGTTAGTGAAATTGATGGTTATTTAGCAATGGAAGTAGCACATCAAATTTTAGATAAAATTAACAAAAGCACTTCTGTATTAAGACAAGCCCCAATTGAAGAACCAAAGCCTGCCAAAGAAGATGGTTCGGAATATGCTATCAATTTTGATGAAGAGGACTAAGTACTATACTAATTGTTAGACCATTGTTTATTTAAGCAAATCTTTTAGCTAAAATATATTCTGCAATTGCTAAGTCTAATGGTCGAGTAATTTTTATATTCTCAAACTCACCATCCACTAGATAAACAGTTTTTCCAGCTGCTTCAACCACATTTGCTTCATCGGTGAAAGATGGATCAAATGATTGATTAAATGCACTTAATAATAAATCCGATTGAAAAGTTTGTGGTGTTTGTATCAACATGACGCTTTCTCTGTCGAACACTTCATTCTTATCCCCTTTTATCAACCTTACAGTATCTGTTGAACTCACTGCAGGTATCGCAGATCCTTTTTCAAATGCTTGTTGATAACATCTTTGTATTAAGGCAGGAGTTAATAAACATCTAACTGCATCATGTACAAATACTATGGAAGATTCAGTTACTTGTGCAAGTCCATTTTTTACAGATTGAAAACGAGTATCACCACCTGCAACAAATACTATGTTTTTTGTAAACCCATTTTTAGTCAATAAGTCCTTCCCTTCTTTTATATATCCTTCGGGCAAAACAACTACTAATTGAATGTCCGAAAAAGCAGCTACAAATTGATCAATAGTATGCAACAAAATAGGCTTGCCTTGTATATCTAAAAACTGTTTAGGAACAACCGAACCCATTCTTTGACCAGTACCTCCGGCAACAATTATCGCTATCTTTTTTGAATACATATTTATGATTATTTAACCAATAACTTTTTTACTTCTGCTGCTAAACTTTCTTTATTAATAGGCGCAGTCCCTACTAACTCACAAACTAACCCTCCTGCAATATTAGCTAACTCTGCAGCTAATTCCATATTGCTTGTACTTGCATAAGTTAAGCTCGCAACTGCTATCACCGTATCTCCTGCCCCACTTACATCGGCAATATTCCGAATGTGCGTAGGGATCAATTTATGTGTTGATTTGTTCCCAAAATACACACCATGTTCAGATAGCGTAATAAATGAAATTGCATGCTGCAAATAAGCTTGTAACGCTTCATGTACCTTTGTTAAACTTTCACTATTAATTGTAGGTATCTCAATTTTTAATCCTTCTTTTACTTCTTTTAAATTAGGTTTAAAGATGGTACAACCTTGGTAAGCCAAAAAGTTTTTTTGCTTTGGATCTACTGCAGTAGGAATTCCTTTTTTATTACAATATTCAATAACCGCTGTAATTACTTTTTTTGTGAGTACTCCTTTATTATAATCTTCCAAAATGATTAAAGAAGGCTTCTCTGCATCAACATATGAATAAAAATTAGCGAGAAGCTTTTCGGATTCTATGTCACTAATATCATTTGTATGCTCATGATCCAAACGCATCATTTGCTGATTACGACCCATCACACGCACTTTATTAGTGGTCACACGCGTATCACTTTCATGAATATAATTGGTATTAATCCCTTCGGCTTTCAATAATCTACCTAGCTCCTCCCCTTCGGTATCTTTACCTATGACTGCAAACAAAGTGGTAGGCGCTCCTAAGGCACGTAAATTTAATGCCACGTTTGCAGCACCTCCTACACGCGTTTCTTTTCTTTGTAATGACACAATGGGCACAGGTGCTTCTGGTGATATACGATCCACCGAACCCCACCAATAAGTATCCAACATAATGTCACCAACCACCCCAATTTTAGTATGGTTAAAAGATCCAAATAATGCCTCATATGCTTGTTGATCCATCATAACTATCCTTCCGATTTTTTATTACGCAATGCGATATAGTACAAAGGTATACCAATGAGTGTGATAATTAAACCAGGCCAGGTAAAATTAGGCTTGTAAATAATCAATAACACACAAAAAGCAGTTCCCATCAATATATAAATTGCCGGCAAAATTGGATATCCAAATGCTTTGTATGGACGTTCCATTTCGGGACGCTTTTTACGAAGGATAAAGATGCCAATAATAGTTAAAATATAAAATATCACCACGATAAATGATACCATGTCCAAAAGGTCACCATACTTTCCACTTAAGCATAATAAAGCGGCCACAACACATTGTGCCCATAAAGCCCATTCTGGCACTGCATTTTTATTTAAGGTACCTGCTTTTTTAAAGAACAATCCATCCTGTGCCATCGTATAATAAACCCTAGCACCCGCCAATATCAATCCGTTATTACATCCAAAAGTGGAAATCATAATCATCACCGCAATCACATAAGTGCCAATGTTTCCAAAAATAACATTTGAGGCAGCTACAGCTACTCTATCTGCAGGGGCATTGGCAATTTCATGTAAAGGAAGTACACTTAAATACATCAGGTTTGCTGAAATGTAAATTACCGTTACAATTAATGTTCCTAAAAATAAACTCAATCCAATATTTCGCTTTGGATTTTTTATCTCGCCGGCAATAAAAGTTACATTATTCCATGCATCACTACTAAATATGGAGCCTACCATACTAGCTGCAATAGCACCTAAAATAGCTACTCCAAAAATAGGCGTAGTAGCCCCATCAGTTGCTATATGCTTCATTGACCAAGCATCCTGCCAATTCGCATTCCAGATACTTGCTTTAGATGCTAATAAAAAACCAAAACCAATCAATCCAAATAGCGATGCCAACTTTGTAACTGTAAATGTAGTTTGTATCAACTTACCCCCTTGCACTCCTTTCGTATTTATGAAAGTCAAAAGTATGATGATGGCTATAGATAACAATTGTGCTGGATACACTTTTAGAAAGCCAATATGAAATAAAATATTAGCATCTGTCATTTCCAATGAAGGGAAAAAATAACCGGCAAATTTACTGAATGCAACACCAACAGCAGCAATCGTACCCGTTTGAATCACGGAGAAAAAACTCCACCCATATAAGAATCCCAATAAAGGATTATAAGACTCTTTTAAATATACATACTGTCCTCCTGCTTTTGGGAACATAGCGCTTAACTCACCATAACTTAAAGCTGCAGTAAGTGTCATAAAACCTGTAAGTAACCAAACAGCAACTAACCATCCAGCCGAACCCACATTGCGGGTAATATCGGCACTTACAATAAAGATTCCCGAACCAATCATACTGCCTGCAACAATCATTGTTGCATCAAAAGCGCCTAAGGTTGGTTTAAATCCGGTATTTTCTGTTGTTGACATAGTTGAATTAATATTTATAGTAATAGTAAGTTAAAAAAAATCCCGTTATAAAAACGGGATTGAAGAATATTATTTTTTTGTCTTGTAATCTGCGTTCAGCCCTTTAATGATATCCGATGTGATATCGTAAGTAGTATCCTTGTAATACATTAAATCAGCATTACTTGACAATATAAATGCGAACTGTTTATTTTTATTATAGTTTGCTAAAAATACTTCGATTTTCTTTTTTACTTCCTGCAATCTTTTAAAACTTTCCTCTTGTAACTCTTGTGACAATTGTTGCTCTTTGCTTGTGTAATTTTTTTCGGCTTTTACTAAATCCTG
This sequence comes from Chitinophagaceae bacterium, assembly GCA_947375185.1. Taxonomy (GTDB): domain Bacteria; phylum Bacteroidota; class Bacteroidia; order Chitinophagales; family Chitinophagaceae; genus Sediminibacterium. The sequence goes on along the minus strand of CANCEU010000025.1, from coordinate 8,494 downwards.
TTGACGACTTGCAACTTCGGCTTGTGATAAAAATTGTGCATTTTTCTGTAAATCTTGATACTTAGAAATGTATTCGTTTTTTAAATTTGTCAACTGTTTGGTATTCTCCATATCCTTTACTTGTAATGAAGATTTAACCTCTTTAAAAAACTCATAACTATTTTGGATAGAGTCAATTTCGAAGTAAGCAATTTTCACTCCACCCTTATCACTAATAGATGACTTTGATGGAATACTATTGGCATTAAAATGCAAAACAAACAACACAACAATAGCTATTGCTAATAATCCATTTACGATCCAAGAAAATGATTTCATTATAATTAATTAAATAAAAAATGGTGCACTTACTATTATTTCGGTGCACATAAAATTAGGTAAAATTCTAAATTTTACGAATAAAAAATGCATAAAAAAAGCAGGAAATATTACTACTTCCTGCTTTTTAACATTTTATACTAAAGTGTATTAATCTTCGTCATCAAAGCTCATTGCTTCGCGAGATGTAGCCAACACTTCATACTCTTCCTTGCTTCCTACGATCAATTTCTCGAATTCTTTTTGACCAGTACCTGCAGGGATTAAATGACCTGTGATTACGTTCTCTTTCAAGCCTAACATCATATCAACCTTGCCTTGAATTGCGGCTTGGCTCAATACTTTTGTAGTTTCTTGGAATGACGCAGCTGAGATCCAGCTTTGTACACCCAATGAAGCTTTTGTAATACCTAATAACACTGGACGAGCAGTAGCTGGTTTCGCATCACGAACTTCTACTAACTTTTTATCGTTACGTCTTAAGATAGAATTCTCTTCTCTTAATTCACGAACAGTAACAATTTGTCCAGCTTTTAATTTAGTACTTTCTCCTGCTTCTGTAACTACTTTCTTGTCAAATATTCTGTCATTTTCATCGATAAAGTCAAAACGATCTTCTAAGTCTTCCTCTAAGAATTTGGTATCTCCAGCATCTACGATTTCTACTTTCTTCATCATTTGACGCACAATTACTTCAATATGCTTGTCATTGATTCTTACACCTTGTAAACGATAAACCTCTTGAATTTCATTTACAACATATTCTTGAACAGCGTAAGGACCTCTAATTGCTAAGATATCAGCTGGAGCAATTTGACCATCAGATAATGGAGAACCTGCTTTTACGAAGTCGCTGTCTTGTACTAAGATTTGACGTGTTAATGGTACTAAGTACTTTTTAACCATACCATCTTTAGATTCAACAACTATTTCACGGTTACCACGCTTGATATTACCAAATGCTACGATACCATCAATCTCACAAACAATCGCAGGGTTACCTGGATTTCTTGCTTCGAATAATTCAGTTACACGAGGTAAACCTCCTGTGATATCCTTTAACTTACCTAATACTCTTGGAATTTTAACCAACACATGACCTGCTTTCACTTCTACACCTTCTTCGATAACAATGTGAGAACCTACTGGTAAGTTATAATGCTTGTTGTCTTTTCCACCTTCTAAGATAATTGTAGGGATTCTTGTTTTGTCCTTAGATTCAATAACCACTTTTTCACGGTGACCTGTTTGCTCATCGGCTTCATCACGATAAGTGAATCCTTCATTAATATTCTCAAACTTGATTTTACCATTTTGCTCAGCAACGATAACGTTGTTGAATGGATCCCAAGTACAAATCACATCACCTTTTTTAACTTGTGCACCATCTTTAACAGCTAAAATTGCACCATAAGGAACGTTATTAGTAATCATTAGGCGATCGTTTTTCACGTCCATAATTCTTACCTCACCTGTACGGCCAATTACCACTTTTACTTTATTGCCTTCGTTATTTAAAGTTTCAACAGTACGTAAACCATCGAATTGGATAGTACCATCAAACTTAGCATTTAAGCTAGATTCAACTGAAGAAGAACCGGCAACACCACCCACGTGGAAAGTACGTAATGTCAACTGAGTACCTGGCTCACCAATTGATTGTGCAGCGATAATACCAACAGCATCTCCTTTTTGTGTGATATATCCAGTTGCTAAGTTTCTACCATAACATTTAACACAAACACCACGCTTGCTTTCGCAAGTTAATACAGAACGAATTTCAACTGTTTCAATTCCTGCATCTTCTATAGCACGTGCTTCGTCAATTGTAATTTCTTCACCAGCAGCAACGATTAATTCGTTTGTGATTGGATTAAATACATCATGTAATGAAGTACGTCCTTCAATTCTATCTGCTAATGGTTCAATAACATCTTCGTTGTCTTTTAATGCACTTGTTGCAATACCACGTAAAGTTCCACAATCCTCTTCAGAGATTACAACGTCTTGAGAAACGTCTACTAAACGACGTGTTAAGTAACCCGCATCCGCAGTTTTTAACGCTGTATCCGCAAGACCTTTACGCGCACCATGTGTTGAGATAAAGTAATCCAATACATTCAATCCACCTTTAAAGTTAGATAAGATTGGATTTTCAATTACCTCTGATCCTGTACTACCACTCTTACGAGGTTTAGCCATCAATCCACGAATACCTACCAACTGCTTAACCTGTGTTTTACTACCTCTCGCTCCAGAATCCAACATCATGTAAACTGAGTTGAAACCTTGCTTATCAGTAGCCATTTCACGAATTAAAGTATCTGTAATTCTTGTATCCACACGACCCCAGATATCAATAACTTGGTTATAACGCTCGTTGTTTGTAATAAGACCCATGTTGTAGTTTTCCCAAACTTCCTCTACTTCTACTTTCGCATTTTCCAATAATTGGTGTCTTGCTTCAGGAACAACTAAGTCATTTACGTTAAATGATAAACCACCACGGAACGCCATTCTAAATCCTAATGTTTTAATATCATCTAAGAATTTAGCGGTTGTAGGAACGTCAGTGATTTTAATAATGTCACCAATGATATCTCTTAAAGATTTCTTAGTCAACAATTGATTTACGAAACCTACTGCTTTTGGAGTATGTTGATTAAACAATACACGACCAACTGTAGTTTCGATTAATTTATTTACCAATACACCACCTTCACGCACATTTGTTTTAACACGAATGTTTGCATGTAAGTCAATGATATTTTCATTGTAAGCAATGATTACCTCGTCTAAGTTGTAGAACGCTTTGCCCTCACCTCTTACGACTAAATCACCCATTGATTTTTTACCCTTTGTAATGTAGTATAAACCTAACACCATGTCCTGAGAAGGAAGGGTGATTGGCGTACCATTTTGTGGGTTCAAGATGTTATGAGATGACAACATCAATAACTGTGCTTCCAAGATAGCAGCATGGCTTAATGGAACGTGCACCGCCATTTGGTCACCATCGAAATCGGCGTTAAACGCTGAGGTAACTAATGGGTGTAATTGAATCGCTTTACCTTCCACCAATTTAGGTTGGAAAGCTTGTATTGATAAACGGTGCAGTGTTGGGGCACGGTTTAACATTACTGGATGTCCTTTCAAAATATTTTCTAAGATATCCCAAATTACAGCTTCTTTTTTATCTACTAATTTCTTAGCTGACTTCACTGTTTTAACGATACCTCTTTCAATTAATTTACGAATAATAAATGGCTTGAATAATTCCGCAGCCATATCCTTAGGCAATCCGCACTCGTGCATTTTTAATTCAGGTCCTACAACGATTACCGAACGTCCAGAATAATCCACACGCTTACCTAATAAGTTTTGACGGAAACGACCTTGCTTACCTTTCAATACATCAGATAAAGATTTTAAAGCACGTCCACCTTCCGCTTTTACTGCATTTGATTTACGAGAGTTATCGAATAAAGAATCGATAGCTTCTTGTAACATACGTTTTTCATTACGTAAGATTACTTCAGGTGCTTTAATTTCCAACAAACGCTTTAAACGGTTGTTACGAATAATTACACGACGATATAAGTCATTCAAATCAGAAGACGCAAAACGGCCACCATCTAAAGGCACCAATGGACGTAATTCTGGAGGAATAACTGGAATATATTTCATCACCATCCACTCTGGTTGGTTAGTGATATGTGTTTTTGCTTCACGGAAAGATTCAACAACACTCAAACGCTTTAATGCATCTGCTTTTCTTTGTTGAGAAGTTTCATTTGCAGCTTGATTACGTAAAGAGAAACTTAATTCGTCTAAATCTAATAAACCTAATAAATCATGCACCGCATCTGCTCCCATTTTAGCAACAAATTTTTGCGGATCATCATCAGGTAAGTATTGATTGTCTTTAGGTAAAGTATCTAATAAATCTAAGTACTCTTCCTCAGTTAATAAGTCACCCACTTTCATATCTTCTTTGATACCCTTTTGGATAACTACATAACGCTCGTAATATATAATGGTTTCTAATTTCTTAGAACTCATTCCTAATAAATACCCAATCTTGTTTGGTAAAGATTTAAAGTACCAAATGTGTACGACAGGCACCACCAATTTGATGTGACCCATACGCTCACGACGTACTTTTTTCTCTGTTACTTCCACACCACAACGATCACAAACGATACCCTTATAACGGATACGCTTGTACTTTCCACAAGCACATTCATAGTCCTTTACTGGACCAAAAATACGCTCACAGAAAAGACCATCACGCTCCGGCTTATACGTACGGTAGTTAATGGTTTCTGGTTTCAACACTTCTCCAAAGCTTCTCTCCAAAATGCTATCTGGAGATGCCAAACTAATCGTGATTTGCGAAAAAGCTGGACGTTGTCTATTCTCTTTTTTGAATGCCATATTATTTATTCATTTTGTTCCGGCTTTTACACCGGAACATTATTTAAGAATTTGGTGTTAGTCGATGATTATTTCTGTTACAAAAATTAATCAAATTTTAAATCTAATCCTAAGCCTCTCAATTCATGTACTAATACATTGAAAGATTCAGGGATACCTGCTTTAGGAATGTTTTCTCCTTTAACAATTGCCTCGTACGTTTTAGCACGGCCAATGATATCATCTGATTTAAGTGTCAATAATTCTTGTAAGATATTAGATGCACCATATGCCTCCAATGCCCAAACCTCCATCTCACCAAAACGTTGACCACCAAACTGAGCTTTACCGCCCAATGGTTGTTGAGTAATCAAACTGTATGGTCCGATAGAACGCGCGTGCATCTTATCATCCACCATGTGGTGTAATTTGATCATATAGATCACACCCACTGATGTTTTTTGGTCAAATCTATCTCCAGTTTCACCATCATATAAGTAAGTATGTCCGTTATTTGGAATGCCTGCTTCATCACACAAATCTTCGATTTGTTGTGTGCTTGCACCATCAAATATTGGTGTAGCAAACTTCACGCCTAACTTCTTACCTGTCCAACCTAAGATTGTTTCATAGATCTGTCCTAAGTTCATACGAGAAGGTACACCCAATGGGTTCAATACGATATCTACTGGAGTACCGTCTTCCATAAATGGCATATCCTCTTGACGAACTATTTTAGCAACAATACCTTTGTTACCGTGACGACCCGCCATCTTATCACCCACTTTCAACTTACGCTTAACAGCTAAGTATACTTTAGCTAATTTCAATACACCTGCAGGTAATTCATCACCGATTGAAATATTGAATTTCTCACGCTTGTAACGACCTAATTCTTCGTTGTATTTAATGCTATAGTTGTGTAATAAAACATTGATTAAATCGTCAGTTTTTTTATCGCCAGTCCATCCTAATGGGTTCACATTTTGGTAGTCAATCGCAACTAAATTTTTAGCATTGAATTTACTTCCTTTTGAAATTAATGTTTCACCAAAATTGTTAACTACACCTGGAGTTGTATGATCCTTTAATAAAGTTTGTAACTTTTCAATTAACAAATCTTTTAATGAAGTTTCATTTTCTTCATGTTGTTTTTCAACTTTATCTAACATTGCTTTTTCACGAACCTTACCACTCTTATCTTTCTTAGCACGTTGGAATAATTTCTTATCGATAACAACACCTTCTGTTCCATTAGCTGCTTTCAAAGAAGCATCTTTTGCATCACCTGCTTTGTCACCAAAGATGGCGCGCAATAATTTTTCTTCTGGTGTTGGATCTGATTCCCCTTTTGGAGTGATTTTACCAATCAAAATATCTCCTTCTTTCACAGCAGCACCAATTCTTATGATACCATGTTCGTCCAGATCTTTTGTTGCTTCTTCTGATACGTTAGGAATGTCAGAAGTTAATTCTTCTTCTCCTAATTTAGTATCACGTACTTCTAATTCATATTCATCAATGTGAATTGATGTAAATAAATCTTCACGTACAACTCTTTCACTAATTACAATCGCATCCTCAAAGTTGTATCCTTTCCATGGCATGAACGCTACTTGTAAGTTACGTCCTAATGCAATTTCACCACCTTGAGTTGCATAACCTTCCGTTAAGAAATCTCCTTTTTTAACTTTTTGACCTTTCTTCACAGAAGGCGTTAAGTTGATACAAGTTGATTGGTTGGTTTTTATGAACTTAGTTAATTTATAAACAATTAAGTCTTCGTTAAAGCTTACTAAACGATCCATTTCATTACGATTGTAACGAACATGAATTTCGTTTGCATCAACGAATTCAATAACACCATCTCCTTCAGCATGAATTTGAATTCTTGCATCACGAGCAGCTTTTCCTTCTAAGCCAGTTCCTACGATAGGCACTTCTGGACGAATTAATGGAACCGCTTGACGTTGCATGTTTGATCCCATCAACGCACGGTTGGCATCATCGTGTTCTAAGAAAGGAATTAAAGACGCACTCAAACCAACAATTTGGTTTGGAGCAACGTCCATATATTGAACATCTGCTTTATCTAAAATTGGGAAGTCACCTGTTTCACGAGATACTACTTTTTCCAATTCAAATTCACCTTTCTCATTTAACGGAGAATTAGACTGCGCAATTCTTGCACTATCCTCTTCCTCAGCACTTAAATAAGTTAATGTTTTTAAGTTTACTTTACCATTCTCTACTTTACGGTATGGAGTTTCAATAAAGCCCATATCGTTGATCTTTGCGTGTACACACAAAGTAGAAATCAAACCAATGTTTGGTCCTTCAGGTGTTTCAATTGTACAAAGACGACCGTAGTGAGAATAGTGTACGTCACGTACCTCGAAACCAGCACGCTCACGACTTAAACCGCCGGGTCCAAGTGCGGAAACACGACGCTTGTGCGTGATTTCACTCAATGGGTTTGTTTGGTCTAAGAATTGAGATAACTGAGAAGTTCCGAAGAATGAATTGATAACAGAAGATAATGTTCTCGCATTGATCAAATCAACTGGAGTAAATACCTCGTTATCACGTACATTCATACGCTCACGGATAGTACGCGCCATACGCGCTAAACCAACACCGAATTGAGCATACAATTGCTCACCTACAGTACGAATACGACGATTGCTCAAATGATCAATATCGTCAATCTCCGCCTTTTGATTGGTTAAACGAACTAAGTACTTAATGATTTCAATGATATCATTTTTAGTCAATACTTTCTTTTCTTGCGTTAAGTCATGACCTAATTTTTTGTTGATTTTATAACGACCAACTTCACCTAAATCATAACGTTTGTCAGAGAAGAATAATTTGTCAATGATACCACGAGCAGTCTCGTTATCTGGAGCATCTGCACCACGTAACTGCTTGTAAATATGTTGAACCGCTTCTAACTCAGAGTTAGAAGTATCCTTGTTTAATGTGTTGTAGATAATTGCATAGTCGCCACCAACGTCTTCTTTTTGAATGAATACGCTCTTAACGCCCATTTCAACAATCAAGTTCACTGCATTTTCGTCTAATACAGTATCACGCTCTAAAACAATTTCATTTCTTTCGATGCTTACTACTTCACCAGTATCTTCATCAACGAAATCTTCAACCCATGTTCTTAAAACACGAGCTGCTAATTTTTTGTCAATATGATTTGATAAAGTTTTTTTGTCTGCTTTTACTTCATCAGCCATACCAAATAATTCCAAGATATCTTTATCAGTTTCAAAACCAATTGAACGTAATAAAGTTGTTACAGGGAATTTTTTCTTACGATCGATGTAAGCATACATCACGTTGTTAATATCTGTAGCAAATTCCATCCATGCTCCTTTGAAAGGAATTACACGAGCAGAATAAATTTTAGTTCCGTTTGGATGAGTTGATTGACCAAAGAATACACCTGGTGAACGATGTAACTGAGAAACGACAACGCGCTCAGCACCATTAATCACAAAGGTTCCTCTTGGAGTCATGTAAGGAATGTTTCCTAAGAATACATCCTGCACGATTGTTTGGAAATCAACGTGCTCTTCATCATTACAGCTTAATCTTAATTTAGCTTTTAATGGAACAGCATATGTTAATCCACGCTCCATACACTCATCAATAGTGTAACGTGGTGGATCGATAAAATAATCCAAGAATTCTAAAACGAAAATGTTTCTCGTATCCGTGATAGGAAAATTTTCCTTAAACACACGGA
>CANCEU010000024.1 GCA_947375185.1 Chitinophagaceae bacterium | reverse complement strand
AAAACAGGTACCCCTGCTGCTTTTAATTCCTTGCTTTGTTGTATTAACCATTCTGTACCAACTTGTTCACAAGCTTCGTCTGTATTAGCCGCTAGCATTGCGTTTCGCAGGTCGGTAGGAATATCTACAAAAAAGATATCTGGTAAAATAGTCAACTGCTTTTTATTGGTAATAGGTTTTAGTCCTGGAATAATGGGAACATTAATACCCATACTTCGGCAAGCATCTACGTATTCAAAATATTTTTTGTTGTCAAAAAACATTTGTGTCATGATATATTGTGCACCTGCATCTACTTTATCTTTTGCTCTTTGCAAATCAAATTCCATACTTGGTGCTTCAAAATGTTTTTCGGGGTAGCCAGAAACACCCATACAAAAATTGGTCTTGCTTCCATTGATAATTTCTTTGTCTAAATATTCACCATTATTCAATCCCACTACTTGCTTTAATAAATCAATGGCTTGCTTATTACCATCGGGTTCAGGTACAAATGTTTTTTGTCCTTTTTCTGCATCTCCTCTTAACACCAATACATTATCAATGCCTAAAAACTGTAAATCTATTAAGGCGTCCTCGGTTTCTCTTTTAGAAAAGCCTCCACAAATCATATGTGGCACAGCGTCCACATTGTAATGGTTCATAATAGCTGCGCAAATACCTACGGTACCTGGACGCTTGCGTACATCCACTCTTTCCTCCACGCCTGCGGCATTTTTACGAATAAGGGTTTCGCTTCGATGATAAGTTACATTAATCCAAGCTGGCTTAAACTCCATCAATGGATCCAAGTGATCATAGATATAAGAAATGGTACGGCCTTTTAATGGGGGCAATACCTCAAAGGATACCAATGTGTCTTTTGCCTTAGCTAAATGTTCAGTTACGTGCATGTGCTTATTTTTCTCTTTGCCAAATTAGATAGTTTGCAAAAATAGTTAATAATGATACGCGATGGGTGTAAAAGAAGGATTTACCCTTATTTTTGTACAAATATTCACTGTGATACTTACTATACATACCGATAAGCTTATTAAACAATACAAGAATCGACGCGTTGTTGACAATGTAAGCATTTCGGTAAAACAAGGCGAAATTGTAGGATTACTTGGGCCTAACGGTGCCGGCAAAACAACTACCTTTTATATGGTTGTTGGCTTAATTGCTCCCGATGAAGGACGCGTTTTTTTAAACGATGAGGATATTACCAAATTGCCCATGTATAAAAGAGCTCAAATGGGGCTTGGTTATTTACCACAGGAAGCTAGTGTTTTTAGAAAGTTATCGGTAGAAGATAATATCATGGCCATTTTAGAAATGACCAAATTAACGAAAGGAGAAAGAGATCATAAATTAGAATCATTATTAGATGAATTTAATTTGCATCATGTTAGAAAAAATAATGGGGATAGCTTGAGTGGTGGAGAAAGAAGAAGAACTGAAATCGCGCGCGCGTTGGCGGTTGATCCAAAATTTATTTTATTAGATGAGCCCTTTGCTGGCGTGGATCCTATAGCAGTAGAAGATATACAATCGGTGGTTGCGCGTTTAAAGTTAAAAGACATTGGTATTTTAATTACCGACCACAATGTAAACGAAACTTTATCTATTTGTGATCGTGCTTACCTATTGATTGAAGGAAAAATTTTCAAACATGGTACTGCCGAAGAACTAGCCGAAGACGAACAAGTACGAAGACTTTATTTAGGAACCAATTTTGAATTAAAGCGCAAGGATTGGATCATTGAAATGGGTCAAAAAAGCTAGATTATTTAAGTGTATGGCGTATATTGTGGAACGCCTATGAAGATTTTTAGTCCCGCATTGTCAAGACTGGCTCGCCTTCGCTATTGGCGAATTGAGCACTGGGTAAATAGCCCAGTTGCAGCTCAACGCGAAGTACTTCAGGATTTAATTACTCATGGACAGTATACCCAATTTGGACACAAGTTTCAGTTTGCAGAAATTTTCAATATTAGAAAATTTAAAGAAACTGTTCCTATTCACGAATACGAAGATTTAAGGCCCTATATTGATCAAATCATGGATGGCGAAGAGTCGGTTTTATGGAACACGCCCGTTCAATGGTTTGCAAAAAGTAGTGGGACAACTAACGATAAGAGCAAATTTATACCGCTCACAAAGGAAAGCATTGAAGACAATCACTTTCAAGCATCCAAAGACGTCCTAACGATTTACTATCATGATTTGCCCAATAGTGATTTACTAACTGGCAAGGGATTGGTAATCGGAGGTAGTCATCAAGTGCATCCGATTAAAGAGAATATTCAATATGGAGATTTAAGTGGGGTATTATTACAAAACTCTCCTTTTTGGTCAAGCCTAATTCGCACTCCCGAACTTTCAATTGCACTTATGGACGAATGGGAGCAAAAAATTGAAAGCCTTGCACAAAGTACAATTAATGAAGATGTAAGTTCTATTGCGGGAGTTCCCACTTGGACATTGGTTTTATTAAAAAGAATTTTAGCCATTTCGGGTAAAAAGAATATTAAAGAAGTTTGGCCCAATTTTGAATTATACATTCACGGTGGTGTTGCATTTACACCGTATAAAGCACAATTTGAAAAAATTATTGGACCCAATTGTAATTACATTGAAATATATAATGCAAGTGAAGGATTTTTTGCAGCACAAGATCGAGTTAATGAAGAAGGCATGTTATTGTTTTTACAACATGGTATTTTTTATGAATTCATGCCCACCGAAGAATATGGAAAACCAAATCCGCAAACAATTGGTTTAGACAAAGTAGTATTAGGTAAAAATTATGCAATTATTATTAGTACCAATGGTGGTTTATGGAGATACTTGGTAGGTGACACAATTCAATTTACAAGTGTTACTCCTTTTAGAATTAAAGTGACAGGAAGACTAAAGCAATATATCAATGCATTTGGTGAAGAAGTAATTTCAGATAATACAGATAAAGCAATAAGTCAATCCTGTATTGAGTTTGGTGTAACGATGAAAGAATATACGGCAGCACCTATATATATGTCAGATAAAAATTCTGGCGCACATGAATGGTTGATTGAGTTTGATGAAAATCCTAAAGACATGCAAGCATTCACGGAATCACTTGATAAAAATTTACAAAATTTAAATAGTGATTACGAAGCAAAGCGACATAAAAATATTGCATTAGGCATGCCACACGTTACAGCAGTGAACGCAGGATGTTTTCATGAATGGTTAAAACAAAAAGGAAAGTTAGGTGGGCAACATAAAGTGCCAAGATTATCAAATGAAAGAAAATACATTGAAGAAATTAAATTGGTACACGAATCATTAGAAAGCCTTTAATTAAATTATCTTTGTCAAAATAATAATGAGTATATGAAATTATTAGCAGGAAAAGTAGCGATTGTAACAGGCGCTGCAAGAGGCATTGGTGCAGCCATTGCATTAAAATTAGCAGAGCAAGGTGCTAACATTGCCTTTACGTATGTAAGTGATAGTAGTGCTGAAAAAGCAAGTTTATTGGTAAGTGAAATTGAAAAGTTTGGCGTTAATGCTAAGGCCTATAAAGCCAATGCGGGGGATTTTGCTGCATGTGAAACATTTGTAAACGACGTGGTAGCCACCTTTGGTACTGTTGATATATGTGTAAATAATGCCGGCATTTCGAAAGACAATTTATTGTTGCGTATGACACCTGAACAATGGGATGATGTGATGGAAACGAATTTGAAAAGTGTATTTAATATGACCAAACAAGTGATTCGTCCAATGATGAAAGCAAGAAGTGGTAGTATTATTAATATGAGTTCTATTATTGGTATCCGAGGCAATGCAGGTCAAAGTAGCTATGCAGCAAGCAAAGCGGGTATCATTGGGTTTACAAAATCAATAGCTGCCGAAATTGGTAGTCGTAATATTCGTTGTAATGCGATTGCTCCTGGTTTTATAGAAACCGATATGACGCATTATTTAAATGAAGGTGAAGCAGGAAAGGCATTCCTAGATAAGATACCTTTGGGAAGATTTGGCAAGGCTGAAGAAATTGCCAACACTACTTTATTTTTAGCAAGTGAAATGAGTAGCTATATTACTGGGCAAGTAATAAGTGCTTGTGGTGGTTTAAATATTTAAGCAGCTTATTAAAAAATTTACGAACGCTATATAAAAAAAGGATCAACGTTTGTTGATCCTTTTTTTATATTTTGCGACACCTATTAAATTCTTGCGTCGATTTCTTTTTTCAAATCAGCATAAATACTTTCTACAGATCCTTCGCCCTGAACATTCACTACTTTTTCAAACTGTGCGTAATAAGTAGCAACAGCGGTAGTTTTATCATTATACTCTTTAATTCTTGCACGGATAATAGTTTCATTCGTATCGTCACTTCGGCCAGAAGTTGCACCACGACCTAATAATCTTTTTACCAATTCTTCTTCACCCACTTGTAATGCCAATACTACATTTATTTCATTGCCTTTTTGTTTTAATAAATCATCTAGGGCAACACATTGTGCAGTTGTGCGCGGAAATCCATCAAACAAAAAACCTTTTGCTTCGGGATGCGCATTCATAAAATTATCAACCATACCAATTACAACCTCATCGGGAACCAATTGACCGGCGTCCATCAATGTTTTTGCTTTCAGTCCTAATGTGGTTTGATCTGCAATTTCTGATCTTAATAAATTTCCAGTAGATAAATGTTGCAAACCATAAGCTGCAATAATGTTTTCACTTTGAGTGCCTTTGCCGCTTCCTGGAGGGCCAAATAATATTAAATTGAACATGATAAGGAGTTGAATTCAAAGATACTGAACTCCGTTAAATTATTTTAATTATTAGCGATACAACAATTAAAAAACTGAACAAAAGTTTCGAATACTTGTTAGTATTTTTATAACTCAAACCAATTTTATGTTTAAAATACTTTGTTTGCTGACTTTAATCAGTTTTACTGCTTGTGGACAGGCTACTACAAAGTCAACTACAACAAAAATGAATACCATGGAAAACCAGCATAACCCCTATTATAAGCCTGATCAAAAAGAGGCAGTCATTGTTCCAGACAGTGTTTGGGCAAACATTCTTTCACCCGAAGTATTTGCTGTTGCAAGACAAAAAGGAACTGAACGTCCTTTTACTTCACCGTTTGAAGAGAGCAAAGAAGTGGGCACTTACCATTGCGTAGCCTGTGGTAATGCACTCTTTAAAAGCAATGCTAAGTTTAGTAGTGGCTGCGGTTGGCCAAGTTTTTTTGAACCCATCTCAAAATCTGCTATTATTTATACGCCCGACCACACACATGGAATGGATCGCACTGAAGTGCAATGCGGGAAATGTAAATCGCATTTAGGGCATGTATTTGAAGACGGGCCCCCTCCAACCGGCTTAAGATATTGTATCAATGGAGTGGTTTTAACGATTGAAAAAATCAAATAATGCAATAGCATTATTTGATGTAAATAAAACTAAAGTATTAAAATTTGAATACTATGGTTATTGATTGATATTAACTAATTTAGTGGGCAATGGAACAAAAAGTAGTTTGTGTTGCTCCACTAGATTGGGGATTGGGTCATGCAACAAGATGCATACCTCTTATTAATGCACTTATCGCACTTAACTACAGCATTTATATCGCATGCGAAGGGAAACAGGAAAGTATTTTAAAAGAGGCTTTTCCTCATGCTACATTTTTACCTTTAAAGGGATACAGCATTCGTTATTCAAAATTAAAAAGCCTGTTAATTCCAACTATTTTATGGCAGATTCCTAAAATTGTACTCGCTATTATTCATGAACATAATTGGTTAAAGAAAGTAACTAAAAATCACCAATTTGATTTAATCATTTCAGATAATCGTTATGGATTTTTTCACAAACAAGTTCCTAGTGTTTTTATAACACATCAACTCGAAATTCAAACTCCTTATGAATGGTTATCGCGATTATGTCAAAATATCTCGTATCGTTTTATAAATAAATTTATTGCATGTTGGGTCGCTGACATGAAGCCACCCAATAATATTTCCGGGAAATTAGTCAACACTAGTAAACTTCCGAGTATTCCTATTTGGTATATGAATTGTTTATCGAGGCTTCAAAAAAATGTACAAACAGAAATAGATATTGAGGAAAAGAAAATTAAATTTTTAGGAATTGTTTCAGGACCCGAGCCTCAAAGAGAAATATTTGAAAATATTTTATGGCAACAAGGAAATGAATTAAATTTTCCGTTTGTGATAGTTGCAGGTGTTCCAGAAAAAAAGCTCTATCAAAAAACAACAGCAAAGGGAACTCTTTATAATCACCTAACCGAAAGCGAATTAGCTAAACAAATAAATAACGCAGAATATATTATTTGCAGAGGTGGTTACACAACATTATTAGAACTAATTCCTTTTAAAAAGAAGTTGATATTAATACCAACCCCGGGTCAAACGGAGCAAGAATATCTTGCACAGTATTGGCAGGAAAAGCAATGGGCCATTAGTTTTTCACAAGCACAGTTTAATTTATTAGATGCATTAAAAACTGCAAATAATTTTAAATATCAAACTCCTTTTTTTGTATCTTTTAATCAAGAGACATTAGCAAGCGAATTAAAGCGATTATCTTTGTAATATGGCAGTTCAAAAAATAAGTATCGATGCATATACGCAAAATACCGAAGATCATATTACAATTGATGTTCGTAGTCCTCTTGAATTTGAACATGCACATATTCCTGGTGCTTATTCTTTGCCACTTTTTAACAACGAACAAAGAGCCATTGTTGGAACTACTTATAAAAAACAAAGTAGAGAAAATGCAATTAAAATAGCCCTACCCATGTTTGGAGATAAAATGCTTCAAATGGTAAACCAAGTAGAAAAATGGGTTGATGAATTTCAAAAAATACATGATGGAATTAAACCAACTATTATTGTACACTGTTGGCGAGGAGGCATGCGCAGTGCTGCTGTATCTTGGTTATTAGACTTATATGGATTTAAAGTAAGCCAACTTATAGGTGGTTATAAAGCCTATCGAAATTGGATTATTGCTCATTTTGAAAAACCATTTGATCTTAAAGTCATTGGAGGATATACTGGTTCAGGTAAAACTGAAATTTTACATGCACTAAAAGAAAAAAATGAGCATACAATTGACTTAGAGGGATTAGCAAACCACAAAGGATCTTCATTTGGCGCCATTGGGCAAGCAACACAACCTAGTCAAGAAATGTTTGAAAATTTATTAGGTCTAGCATTGTCAAAATTTTCACAAACTCAAAAGTGCATTTGGATTGAAGATGAAAGTCAAAGAATAGGAACCGTAATGATTCCTACTGCATTTTTTAAATTGATGCGCCATAGTGTATGTTATTTTACTACAATTCCATTTGAAAAAAGATTACAGTTTATCATAAAACAATACGGTGCATTTAATAAATCGGATCTTATTGATGCAACATTAAGAATACAAAAACGCCTCGGGGGGCTTGAAACAAAAAATACGATTCAGTTTTTAGACAACGGCGAAATTGAATCTGCCTTCTCTATACTTTTAAAATACTATGACAAATGGTATGAAAAATTTACAAAACCCGAAGTTGCCAGCGAATTTCCAAAAATAAAGGTGGTAAAATGGGATGCAGGTGATGTGAATGGGGAAGAAAATGCAAAATTGTTACTAGCTTTGAATTAATGAATTTCATGCAACAAATTATAGCTTGGTGGATTTTTGGAGTGAGAGGATGGAAGGTGGAAGGCACATTTCCATTTGAATTAAAAAAATCAATACTAGTTGTAGCACCACATACGCACTACTTAGACTTTTTTCTAGGTCTAGCTATTAGGAAAAAGGTACATATCGAATTTGTGCACTTTTTGGGCAAAAAAGAGCTTTTTTGGGGGATTTTTGGGGTAATTTTGCGAAAATTGGGTGGTTTTCCTGTAGAAAGAGGCAAAAACCTAAATCAAGTTGATCAGGTTGTAAGGCTATATAATGAAAGGGAAAGTTTTCATATTGCACTATCTCCCGAGGGGACAAGAAAGAAAGTGACACGACTTAAATCAGGCTTTTACCACATCGCAAAAAACGCCAATATCCCCATTATTTTAGTAGGGTTAGATTTTGGAAACAAAAGAGTCGTGTTTGGTGAAGCCTTTTACACTAGCAACGACGAATCCGCGGACAAACGAAAGATTGTTAAATTCTTTAAGGGTATCTTAGGCTATATTCCAAAATATAGCATTACCGAAGATATAGAAGGATAGCTTCTTGTTAATTTTTAAACATTTGTTTTGAAAGGCTGTCTTATATTAGTATTTTTGTTTTAGCCGATGGCTACTTTTATTAATAAATAAAAAAGATAGAGTATGAAAAGTAAAATTTTTTTAGCACTTGCAATTGTAAGTATTGGTGCTTATTCTTGTGTTAGTCCTAAAAAATTACAAGAAAGTGAAGCAAAAGTTGCTCAGCTTAATGGTGCTTACGCAGAATTACAAGGTAAACTACGTAATGCTGAAGATGAATTAAACAAAAGTAAATCTGCTGCTGAAAAAGCAAATGATAAAGCAAAGTCAGCACAATCAACTATTGACGATTTAAACAAACAAATAGATTTTTTAAAGTCTAATAACAATGTTGTTTTAAGTCAATTGAAAGATATGTCTGTTGTGACTGGTGCGCAAGCAGAAAGCATTAAAAAATCTTTAGAAAACATTGGTGCTAAAGATTTATATATCCAAGGTTTACAAAGTTCTATTGCTCGTAAAGATTCAATCAACATGAATTTGGTGATGAACTTGAAAGGTGCAATTGGAGATTTGAATGACGGAGATATCAATGTTAAAGTAGATAAAGGTGTTGTATATGTAGACATCTCAGATAAGTTATTGTTTAAAAGCGGAAGCTTTGAAGTAACTGCAAAAGCTAAAACAGTATTAGGTAAAGTTGCTAAAGTGTTGGCCGCTCAACCACAAATTGAATTTATGGTGGAAGGTCATACTGACTCTAAACAATTATTAGGCAGCAATAGTGTAATGGAAGACAACTGGGATTTATCTGTAAAGCGTGCAACTACTGTGGTGCGTATTTTACAAGAAACTTATGGTTTAGATCCTAAGCGTATGACTGCTGCTGGTAGATCTGAATATGTTCCTCTTGCTGACAATAATACTGCAGATAATAGAGCTAAAAACAGACGCACTAGAATTGTAATCTTACCTCAATTAGATCAATTCTTTAAATTACTTGAAAAAAAGTAAGATCGTTTTAGTTTAATAAAAAAGTATCAAACCCCACCCCTTAAAAGGTGGGGTTTTTGTTTATCTTCGCTCAATGCAACAAGCGTATTTAAACGGACTCAACGAAAGACAAAAAGAAGCAGTTTTACATTTGAATGGCCCATTAATGATTATCGCGGGCGCGGGTAGCGGTAAGACAAAAGTATTAACATCACGCATTGCGCATTTAATGTATAGTGGCGTAGATTCATTTAATATTCTTGCACTCACATTTACCAACAAGGCTGCCGCGGAAATGAAAGAGCGTGTTGAAAAAGCATTGGGAAATACCGAAGCTAGAAATTTATATATTGGTACTTTTCATAGTGTGTTTGCGCGCATTTTAAGAGCAGAGGGTTCAAAACTAGGATATCCCCAAAGCTTTACTATTTATGATTCAGATGATTCTAAATCAGTACTAAAGCAGGTTATCAACGATATGGGTTTAGATGATAAATTATACAAACCCAATATTGTATTAAATAGAATTTCAAGTGCAAAGAATGCCTTGGTTGGTCCAGCAGAATACGCAATGGACAATTTTTTAAAACAAGAAGATGCAAGAAGTAATAGACCACAAATTGCAGAGATTTATGCAAGTTATGTAGCACGTTGTTTTAAAAGTGGAGCAATGGATTTTGATGACTTGTTGTTTAAGATGCACGAACTATTGCGCGATTTTCCTGAAGTACTTCACAAATACCAACATAAGTTTAAATATTTATTAATTGATGAGTATCAGGATACAAATCCGGTACAGTATCAAATTGCAAAACTATTGGCTGCTGCACACGAAAATCTTTGTGTTGTGGGCGATGATGCACAAAGTATTTATAGCTTTCGCGGAGCTACCATTGAAAATATTTTACAGTTTCAAAAAGATTACGATGATGTAAAATTGGTGAAACTCGAACAAAATTATCGTAGTAGTAAATCAATTATTGAAGTTGCCAATCATGTTATAAAAAACAATAAAGGCCAAATTCCTAAAGAGCTATGGACAGACAATGCGGAGGGAGATAAAATAAAGTTGGTGCGCACAATGACCGACAATGAAGAGGGTAAGTTTGTTGCTGATGCCATTCAAGAAAATAAATTAAGAAATCATTTTTACAATAAAGACTTTGCAATCTTATATCGTACCAATGCACAATCAAGATCGTTTGAGGAAAGCTTAAGACGTACAGGCATTGCTTATAAGATATATGGTGGGCTTAGCTTCTATCAAAGAAAAGAAGTAAAAGATTTTATTGCATATTTACGGTTAATCGCTAATACCAAAGATGAAGAAGCATTAAAAAGAATAATTAATTACCCGGTAAGGGGTATCGGTAAAACAACGGTGGAGAAATGTTTGGTGCTATCTGGTGAAAACAATATCACTTTTTTTGAAGTATTAGAACGAGCAAAGGGTTTTGGTTTTAAAGCAGGGACATTAACTGCCATTGAAGAGTTTGTTACCATGATTAAGTATTTTCAAAATCAGCTAACTAAACACAATGCATCGGATGTTGCGGTACAGGTTGGAAAACATACCAATATTGTTAAAGAATTATTTAACGATAAAAGTACCGAAGGTTTAGCGCGTTATGAAAACGTACAAGAATTATTAAACTCAATTAAAGAATGGACCGAAAGTCCAAGCAATGATGATGGTGAATTAGGAGATAAAAGCTTAAGCTCCTATTTACAACAAATCACTTTAATTACAGATGCCGACAACGATACTGAAAACGAAGACACCGTAAAATTAATGACCGTTCACGCTGCAAAAGGATTGGAGTTTGATTGTGTATTTGTGGTTGGATTAGAAGAAACCCTTTTCCCAAGCGGAATGAGTGTAAATACCAGAGAGGAATTAGAAGAGGAAAGAAGATTGTTTTATGTAGCGGTAACAAGAGCAAAGAAACATCTTTGGTTAAGTTATGCAAACTCAAGATATCGTTTTGGTCAGTTGGTACAAAATGACCCAAGCAGGTTTATTGATGAAATGCCCGAAGATCAATTAGACAAGTCAAATGTTGGGGGTGGCGCGCGCAATCAAAGTAGTGGTTGGGGAAGCGCTTACGACAGAATGCATGGCGGAAATACAAAGGGATGGCAGGAGCAAAAGCCAAAGATGGGTGGTAATAAACCGGCTGGTGCCAACCCAGCTGCGCCAAGCAAACCAAGCTATATGCCTGTTGCACCTCCAAGTACACTTAATAAAAACCATATTCCATCGGTAAACTTTACCGCTGCCGATCCTTCTGCATTAGAAGCCGGCATGAAGGTAGAGCATCAAAAATTTGGTTTTGGTGTCATTAAAGAAATAGAAGGTTCGGCACATAACCCAATCGCTTTGATTCTTTTTGACACCAATGGTGAAAAGAAAATTATGTTGAACTATGCCAAGTTGAGCATAATTCCAGCGTAATACGCCCGTTTCAATTGAAAATCGTTGTTTTTCGATATCGGAAAAATAAAGCCGCAATAAACGGCTTCGCAAACAACGCCTTTCTATTTTGATTATTTTTGTACTCAAATAGCAATAAAATAGTTTTATGATTACTACAGGAAATACCATCGTTAGCATCTATACCGAAATGACACCCAATCCAGAAACAATGAAGTTTGTTGCCAACAAGCTATTGTATCCAGGAAAAAGTATTGATGTTGCTGAAGAAAGTTTAGCCGGCCCTTCGCCATTGGCAAAAGAATTATTTAGCTTTCCATTTATTAAAAGCGTTTTCATTGCTAGTAATTTTATTACGCTTACAAAAAGCGCAGATACCGAAGATTGGCAGGATGTGATTCCAACCATCAAAACATTTTTAAAAGAATATTTAGAAAATGGCGGTGTAGTTGTGAATGAAGAAGAAGTAGCCAAAATGAAACAAGAAGCTACTAACACGGTACATGCAGATGATGATGATGTGGTAAAGCGCGTAAAAGAATTATTAGAAAATTATGTAAAGCCTGCTGTTGAAATGGATGGTGGTGCAATACAATTTAAAAGTTATAACGACGGAATTGTAAACCTAATGTTACAAGGCTCTTGTAGCGGCTGTCCTTCAAGCATGGTGACGCTTAAAGCCGGGATTGAAGGAATGATGAAACGTATGATACCAGAAGTAAAAGAAGTAGTTGCTGAAGCTGAGTAGGTTTTATACTAAAGGATTTAAGATTGGATAGAAATACTAAAAAGGCCTCACAAAAATGTGAGGCCTTTTTATTTTATAATAATCATATTGGGTTTACCAACCGCCCCCTAATGCTTTATAAATACTAGTAAGTGCTTGCAATTTTTGTTTTTTTACATCAATAAGCTCTAGTTGTGTATTTAAAGCTTCTTTTTGAGCCATCATCACTTCTAGATAATTGGCTTTACCATATTTAAATAAATCATTGGAAACATCAACTGCTTCTTTTAAAGTATTGGCCTCCTTAAATTTTAAATCATGTGCTTTAGTTAAATTTTCTAAATTAGAAAGTTGATTGCTCACATCTACAAAACCATTAAAGATACTTTTTTGATAAGCATACATAGCCTCTATTTGTAAAGCATTGGCGGTACTAAAAGCAGCCTTGATTGCTGACTTGTTTACAATGGGCCCTGTGATATCACTTGCCAACGTGTACATAATAGACTCAGGAGTTCTAAGTAAATAAGAGGGTTTAAACGCACTGAATCCGAGGGTAGCGCCAATATTAAAAGAAGGATAAAACTCTGCCCTAGCTGCTTTAATATCACAATTAGCTGCTTGTAATTCTAATTCCGCTTGCTTAATATCAGGTCTGTTTTTTAATAATTGCGAAGGGATACCAGCTTGAATAATGGATGGGGTCGTTTGTAAAATATTTTTTGTGTCTACAGTTATTTTTTGGGGATACCTGCCTAATAATAAATTTATTTTATTTTCAGTTTCTACAATGTTTTGTAAAATATTGAATTCTAAATTTTGAGTATTATACAGCTGAGCTTCAAATTGTTTTACAGCCAAAGAGGTCACCACTCCTGCTTCCTTTTGCGCTTTTACAATTTCTAATTCTTTGTTTTGTAATTCAATTGACTTTCTTACTATTTCTAATTGATTAGTTTGTGCCAATAATTCGTAATAGTCACTTGCTATTTCAGCGATCAAATTGGTAATGACTAAATTTTTCCCGGACTCAGAGCTTAAGTATCTTAAATAAGCAGCCTGCTTTTCATTTTTTAATTTACCCCAAATATCTGCTTCCCAGCTAGCTTGAAAACCAAAGTTAATGGAGGGAAGAAGTTCGGGAACTGTATTGCCTGGAGTAATATCAGCACTTGCATCTCCTGCTCCTTGTGATGTATATCTTCCTACTTTTTCTACCGCTAAATTAGCACCTCCATTGATTGTTGGTACAAATTTTCCATTTGAAAATTTTACTTTATTTTTTGCAATTTCAATTTCTTGTAGCGTTGTTAAAACATCCAGGTTATGTATTAATGCAGTGTCAATAAGTGCAATCAATTGTTGATCCGTAAAAAATTGATTCCATTTTATGTTTACAATATTCGCACTATCTACTTTAGATGTAATTGCATACTCATTTGGAATATTTTTTATTTCCGGCAAAGGGAGTATGCCTGGTGCTTTACAGGCATTGATGCTTATCAATAAAATAACAGTAAAGAGATATTTATATATAGTATTGTGCTTAATCATGTTCGGTGTCATAAATATTATTAATATTATCCTTTGTGTTCTTTTTTGGTGTTCTTGCAAATACATAATAAAGTCCTGGTACCACTATTACACCAAATAGTGTTCCAAATATCATTCCTCCAGCAGTGGCCGCACCAATGGTTCTATTTCCCAAAGCACCTGGCCCAGAAGCAATCATTAATGGAATTAAACCTGCTATAAATGCAAAGGAAGTCATTAAAATTGGTCGCAGCCTTGCTGCCGCACCCTCTTTAGCAGCATCTAATTTAGTGGCACCTGCCTTTTGTCTTTGTACTGCAAACTCAATAATTAATACTGCGTTTTTACCCAAAATACCAATTAACATCACCATTGCAATCTGCGCATAAATATTATTTTCTAGTCCCAATATCTTTAATAAGAAAAAGGCGCCAAAAATACCCGTTGGTAAAGATAAAATAACTGGAAGGGGTAAAATAAAACTATCATATTGTGCAGATAAAACTAAGTACACGAATATTAAGGAAATAATAAAAATGTATAAAGTTTGATTTCCCTTGTCTACTTCATCAATAGATATACCTGCCCAGTCAATTCCGAATCCCTTAGGCAGTTTAGTTTTTGCCACTTCTTTAATAGCGTCGATAGCCTCACCACTACTATAACCTGGTGCTGGAGATCCGCTTAATTCCGAAGAATTAAACATATTGTGTCTAGTAATCTCATCTAAGCCATACACTTTTTCAATTTTCATGAATGCAGAAAACGGAACCATCTCCTCTCGGTCGTTTTTAACATACAAATTTAGAACGTCCTCTGGCTTTGCACGATACTGAGGAGATGCTTGCACCATCACTTTATATTGTCTATCAAATTTTATAAAGTTGGTTGAATAATTACTTCCAATTAAAGTAGAAAGTGTATTCATGGCATTATCAATAGTTACTCCTTTTTGTTGTGCTTTTTCGTTGTCTACATTTAAGATATACTGCGGAAAGCTTGCATTATAAAATCCAAATACTGAACTTAATTCAGGTCGCTTATTTAAGTCATCAACAAATTGCTTGTTCACCTCTTCCATTTTTTTGTAATCACCAGAACCTGCTTTATCCAACAAACGCAATTCAAAACCCCCAGCAGCACCATATCCGGGAACAGCCGGCGGAGCGAAAAATTCAATAAGGGCACCTTTTATGCCTTTTGTTTTTTCTTCCAATTCTTTCATTACCTCAAACATGGAATGCTTTCTTTCTTTCCAATCTTTCAAATTTATTAAAGCAGTACCCGAGTTGGCACCCGTACCCTCAGTTAAAATTTCAAAACCGGCTGTTGTGGAAACAGATTGAACGTCTTCCATTTTGTTGGCTACCTTTTGTATTTGTCCCAATACTTCGTCGGTTCTTTCCAAAGTAGATCCAGCAGGTGTAGAGATTAAACAATAAAAAACACCCTGATCCTCGTTGGGAATAAATCCAGTTGGAACATTGCTACTTAATGCCCAAGTACCAAAACAAAAACCAATCAATATAACAAAAGTAATTGCTCTTCTATTTACAATAAGATCTATTAATTTTTTATACTTACCCTGTGTGTTTTTAAACCAATTATTAAATGAAATAATTATTTTATTAATTACAGTTTGTTTTTTGGGAACACCATGTGTGTTTTTTAATAAAAGTGCACATAGAGAGGGAGTAAAAGTAAGTGCCACAACTCCTGATAAAATAATAGAAGTAGCCATAGTCACCGAAAACTGTCGATAAAAAATACCTACCGGTCCAGACATAAATGCAGCTGGAATAAATACCGCTGCCATTACAAGGGTAATAGCAATAATGGCTCCACTAATTTCGCTCATAGCAAGGATTGTGGCCGATTTAGGATCTAAATCAAGTTCCTCCATTTTTGCATGCACGGCTTCAACAACTACAATAGCATCATCCACTACAATACCAATGGCTAATACCAATGCAAATAAAGTAATTAGGTTTAAGGTGATACCAAAAAACTGCATAAATAAAAATGTACCAATTAAAGAGATCGGTACCGCAATTGCTGGAATTAGCGTTGATCTCCAATCGCCTAAAAATAAAAAGACTACAAAGCCAACCAATAAAAATGCTTCTATTAATGTATGAATTACCTTTTCGATGGATGCATCTAAAAATTTTGATACATCATAACTAAGTTCGTAATCCATGCCTTTTGGAAAAGAAGTTTGTTTAATCTCTTCTAATTTGGTTTTAATATTTTGAATTACTTCTCTTGCATTGCTTCCATAAGATTGTTTAATCATAATGGCTGCCG
Source organism: Chitinophagaceae bacterium (assembly GCA_947375185.1). Lineage (GTDB taxonomy): Bacteria > Bacteroidota > Bacteroidia > Chitinophagales > Chitinophagaceae > Sediminibacterium. Next base: position 23,587 of record CANCEU010000024.1, on the reverse strand, counting down.
CTGGCTTACCATTCATTTTGGAATACAAGTCATAATAAGAACTTCCAAACTCTACATCTGCGACATCTTTAATTTTGATAACCTGTCCGCTTGCACTTGATCTTAATATTATATTTTCATAACCTTCTTTGGTATTAAATCTTCCTGGATACTTTAATACATATTGAAAGGTCTGTGCTTGTTTTCCCGAACTTTCTCCAGTTTTACCCGGAGCAGCTTCCAAATTTTGTTCATCAATAGCTTGTAATACTTCATCTGCAGAAATCTTATAGGCCACCATTCTATCTGGCTTTAACCAAACGCGCATTGCATATTCTCTGTTACCCAAAATATCAGCAAAGCCAACTCCGTCAATTTTTTTAAGTTCAGACAGTAAATTAATATCTGCATAATTATACAGGAAGTTAACATCCAAGTTGCTATCCTTACTTGTTAAGTTCACATACATTAACATGTTGGATTCTTCTCTCGAAATTTTAATCCCCTCTTTAATTACTTGAGGTGGTAGCTTATTGTTAACAGCAGCCACTCTGTTTTGTACATTCACAGAGGCTATATTGGGATCAGTACCCAATTTAAATACTACTGTAATTGAACAGGATCCGTCGTTACCCGCATCGGATGCAATGTATTTTACACCAGGAACTCCATTTAAGGCTCTTTCTAAAGGAATTACAACCGCCTTAATCATTAACTCCGCGTTCGCACCCGGATACTCTGCAACAATATTTACTTTGGGAGGTGAAATGGAGGGAAACTGTGTAACGGGTAATTGTATTAATGACAAAAGGCCCAATAAAACGATTACAATTGAAATTACAATTGAAAAAACGGGTCTACTTATTAATTTTTTAATCATTATCTCTTGCTTATTTTATGGACACTGCGGTTCTTGCTGGTAGTAATGTAGTTTCAACTTTATCGTCGTCTTTTAAACTTTGAATTCCTTCCACAATAAATACATCTTGTTCTGAAAGTCCTGATTCAATTACAAATAGATTGTTTAAACGTTGTTTGATTTTTACATTTCTTGATTTAATTATATTGTTTTTGTCAACCACATAAACATATACTTTATCCTGAAGCTCAAATGTTGCTTTTTGTGGAATAATCATAGCGTTTTTTAAATCTACATTCATTTGCACTCTTCCTGTTTCACCATGTTTTAACAAAGCATCTGGATTAGGAAAAATTGCTCTAAATGCAATGCTACCGGTGTTTCTATCAAATTCGCCCTGAATAGTTTCAATCTTTCCTTTGTACTTGTGCGCTTGTCCATTTGCCAACAATAAAGAAACCGTATTATTTTTATCCTTGCTATTTTGAGATTTATAATCTAAGTATTCATTTTCGGAAACATTAAAATACGCATACATGCTTTTATTATTAGACAGGGTAGTTAACAAAGTACCTTCGTCAATTAAACTTCCTTGTTTAAATTTTAATCTGTCAATCAAACCTTCAAAAGGTGCTGTTACTTTGGTATAAGAAACATACATTGCGGCTAGAGATTCGTCTGCTTTTGTTTGTTCCAATTTTGCAAGCGCTAATGCAAGCTCTGATTTAGAAATAATATTTTTTTCTGATAAGTTTTTTGCATTTTGTGCATCTACTTCAGCTTTTTTTACCTCTGCCCTTGCCTTAATTAATTCTGCTTCATATTCTTTTGGGCGAATGGTAAATAAAACCTGTCCCGATTTTACACGTTGTCCTTCATCTACATTGATAGATTCAATAAAACCTTTCACCTTGGCCCTAATTTCAATGTTTTGTACAGATTGTATTTCTGCAACATATTCCTTGGAGAAAGAAGTGTCAACTATTAAAGGTGTAGTAGCTGTATATTTTCCAATCTCTTTTTTGGTCTCTTTTTTTGAATTACATGCCGCTCCAATTAGTGAAAACACGACCAACACAAACAAAAATTTTGTTCTCTTCATAACAATCAATAATTATATTAAAATAGAAGGCGCAAAAATAGACCAAGGGTTTCTAACTAAAAGTTAAAACCCCTTAATTATAGCTTAAGAAATGCTATGTTGAATGTAATTTCCTAATTAGTAAACGCTAAAGCTTTCCGTAAAGTTGAAGATATTTCGAAAAGCTTACAGCTTTCCGTAAAGTTGAAGACATTTCGAAAAGCTTACAGCTTTCCGTAAAGTGCTCTTAACTTTTCTCTTGTCATTATTTTTTCCCAATCTTTTCCTAGTGCATTTTCCCATAATGGTTTCATACCTAAGGAAACATTGATCATAGCATCAAATTGCTCTTCCGTTAAATTAGCACAAATTCCAGTTGGAATTTCGATATTATTTTTCTCAACCATGTATTTAAATTCTTTCACACCCGCTGGATAGTATTCTTCCAAATGATTCATGACAATACAGTTGCCTATTCCATGTTTAGTTCCCAATAAAAAGCTTAGGCCATAACTTACCGCATGTGCAACACCCACTTGGCTATATGCTATACTCATACCACCTGCATAAGAGGCCATCATTAATTGATCATCACACTCATCATCCCACTTTTGTTTTTCAACAAACACTTTTCGACAAAGCTCTAATGCTTTTTCTCCATAACTTTTACTAAACTCATTTAAAAAAGTGCCCTCTAAACTTTCAATACAATGTATATAACAATCCATGCCCGTATAAAAACGTTGGTTAGCGGGTGCGTTTTGTGTTAATTCTGGATCTAATACAATTTGATCGAATGGAGTAAAATCAGAGTTCATTCCCAACTTGCGCACAGGACCCGTTAATACAGTTGTACGACTCACTTCGGCACCCGTTCCACTTAAAGTTGGAATACCCACCTTATAAACACCTGCTTGTTTTACTAAATCCCATCCTTGGTAGTCTGCTGAAGAACCCGGATTAGTCATCATTAAAGAAACGGCTTTAGCCAAATCCATCGTAGAGCCACCACCAATACCAATAATACCACTTACTTGACCAAATTCCGCTTTTAATTCAGCAGCCAATGCATCAACTTGCTTTGTTTTAGGCTCATGGGTTACATCAACATAAACGATCTTGTCTTTGCCTCTTAATGGAACACGCGAAGCCAATGGCTTTCCAACAAAAAAATGATCCAAGAAAAAAATCATTGGAAAATTTTCCTTTCTGCGTGGTGCAAGTATTTCATCTAATTGATTAAAAGAACCACGACCATAAACAACATAGTCGACCATTTTAAAATTGCGAAACTGCATATAAAAAATTTTATTGAACTAATTTTTTTTGTAATTCCTCCAAAGATACGCCTTTTGTTTCAGGCACTTTAGTTAAAATCCAAACCAACTGTAAAGCCATCATTACTGCAAAAAAAGCAAAAATTGGCCATGGATTATCTTTAAAAATACCATTTTTACTATCTAAGAACAATGGGGTAATTAATGTTATTAAGGCAGCAAAAATCCAATGAATACTTGCGCCAAAAGCCTGTCCTTTTGCACGTATTTGTGTTGGAAATATTTCAGAAATTAATACCCAAATAACAGCACCTTGCCCAATTGCATGAGCCGCGATAAATAACAATAAAAAAGATAACATAAATGCCGGTGCTCCGTGAGCTACAAAACCATAAGCAACCATCGATAAACTAATTATATATCCAAAAGAACCAATGATTAAAAGCGTTTTGCGGCCAATTCTATCAATGAGCCATAATCCTACAAATGTAAACACCAAGTTCATCAATCCCAATGAAATTGAGCTTAATAAAGAGTTGTCTTTAGGAAAACCCGCTTCTTCTAATATTCTTGGAGCATAATATAAAAGAAAATTGATTCCAGATGCTTGATTAAAAAATGCTACAAAAAATGCAATCGAAATTATTTTAGAATGTTGTTTTGTAAAAAGGCTAACAACACCATGTGCTTTTTCTTGCGCATTTGCAATATTAATTTCATTAATTGTTTCTTCAATATTTTCAACACCCACTTCATTTAAAGTATTTCTTGCGCCAGCTTCATCATTTTTAACAGATAACAACCATCTAGGACTTTCGGGCAAACCCAATGTCATTAAGGTATATACTGTTGAGGGAATTAATAATACGGCCAACATAAATCGCCAGTCGTTTGCACCACCAAATCCATGTAAAAAATAATTTGATAAATAAGCAATCAAAATTCCAAACACGATATTAAACTGGTACATCCCCACCAACTTACCGCGATTATTTTTATTAGAGATTTCAGAAATATATGTTGGTGCAGCTACGGAAGATACACCAATTGCAATTCCGCCAATTAATCTAAAAAAGGAAAAGGTATAAGGGTCCTGTGCCAATGCAGAACCTATTGCTGATGCAATAAACATAACTCCCAACCACATCAATACTTTTTTTCGACCATACTTTTCAGTAGGAGCACCCGCAAACACCGAACCAATAACGGTTCCCCACAATGCCATCGACATTATAAAGAAACCATGGAATAACGGCGTGGTATGCCAAAGCTCTTGGATTGGTTTGTCCGCACCAGAGATAACCACCATGTCAAAGCCAAAAATAAATCCTGCTAATGCTGCTACTACTGTTGATTGAAATAATTTTCCTTTATTCATTTTTCAAATTTTTATAAAGCTTTATTTTAATAATGCTGCTGCTTTTATTAAATCTTCTGGCGTATCTATTTCAATACCCATATATTCTGTTACCACCATGCGAATGGAAACTCCATTTTCTAAATATCGTAAGCACTCAATTTTTTCAGCAGCTTCCAAAGGTGACAGAGGCCAATTGGTAAAATTCAAAAGCGCCTGTTTTTTAAATGCATACACGCCGATATGTTCGTAATAAGTGATGCTAATATCAGTAGCTCGTGGAAATGGAATAACACTTCTTGAAAAAAACAATGCATTACTATTTTTATCAATCGCCACCTTAACATAATTTGGATCTTCGATTAATCGTGGATTCGTCAGCACCTGCATTAAAGAGGAAACCTGAACTGAAGCGTCTGAAAAAACTTCAATGACTTTTTGTAAGGGTTCTTTTTTTACAAACGGCTCGTCCCCCTGTACATTTACTACTATATCAACATCTAAATCAACAATGGCTTCGGCAATTCTATCTGAACCACTTTCATGGGAACGCTTGCTCATAATAGCTTTACCGCCATTAGATACTATTTCATTAAATATTATTTCGCTATCTGTTACCACATAAACTTCATCAAAAAGACCCGTTGCTTTAGTATTATCATAGGTATGTCTAATGACAGATTTTTCACCAAGCTGCTGCATTAGCTTTGCAGGAAACCTTGTTGCTGCGTAACGTGCGGGAATAAATGCACCAACTTTACTCATAATTTGTAATTAATTTTTCGGGAAATTTTAAAGACAATTAATAATCCGATTTAATAGTTTTATCAAATGGCGCGCGTAATTGATACGCAATTGATAAATCTTTTGAATTGTCTAATACATCTAATCCATATACAATTTCGTTCATGGGGGTTGCATTATAGGTTCCCAATAATCGATCCCAAAATGAAAATATATTTCCATAATTACTGTCCGTTTGAGGGCGTGTAATATGATGATGTACTCGGTGCATATTAGGAGAAACAATAATAAAACCAAATGTGTTATCGAACCATTTTGGAATACGAATATTTGCATGGTTAAATTGTGTCAACACTACGCTTAAGCTTTGATATAACATTACAATCCACATTGGTGTACCTAAAATAAAAACAGCCAGAATTGCAAATACCGCTCTAACCACCGACTCGCCCGGGTGGTGTCTATTTCCAGTTGTAGTGTCAACATGTGTATCGGCATGATGCACCATATGAAACTTCCATAAAAATTTTACTTTATGCTCAATCATATGCACTAAATAAGCGCCAATAAAATCTAATAATAATAAACCTACTATGGCATTGATCCATGGAGAAAGTGTAATGATATGTAGTAATCCAAAATTTTGAGCTACCGTCCAATCACTTGCCTTAACCATTAACAATGCAAAACCAAAATTGATAACAATTGTGGTAAATGTAAAAAACAGATTTACCCCCGCATGTTTAAACTTGCTATACTTAAAGGTAAATAATGGGACTGCAATTTCTACCAACCAAAAAAACGTAATGCCTCCTGCTAATAATAAAGCGCGATGAAGACTTGGAATATGTTGAAAATAGTTTTGAATGGTCTCAAGCATACAATTGTTTTTAGTCCCTAAATGTAAATAAAAAACCCGATGTTCTTATACAGAAATCATCGGGTGATTGTTTTTTGTCTTTAAAAATTAAGACATAGGGTACGGATTACTATTTTTCTAAAACCACCGAAGGTTTTAATTAGTTGTTTAACATTAAAGGCATCACTAGCATCAATAAATCCTCACCTGGAGCTTGTTCCGATGGTTTAATTAAGCCCGCCTTGCTTGGTGTTGATAATTCTAAATACACATCATCGGTATCGGCAGCATTCAACATTTCGATTAAGAATTTAGCATTAAATGCAATTTGAATGTCCTCTCCTTGGTATTCGCAACTCATACGCTCATTTCCTTCAAAACTGAAGTCGATATCTTGAGCAGCCATTTGTAATTCATTACCTGTAATATTTAAAGCAACCTGGTTGGTACTCTTATTACTAAATACATTTACGCGACGCAATGCATTTTGGAAATCATGCTTGTTTACGGTTAATCTATAAGGATTATCATTTGGAATAACTACTTTATAATCTGGGAAACGAGCATCAATCAAACGACATATTAATTGTGTTGAACCATGATCTACAAATAAGTGATTGTTGTTAAAACTAATTGTGATTGGATCTTCATTATCTGGTAAAGCGTTCTTTAATAAGTTCAATGGTTTTTTGGGAACAATAAAACTTGCGTTTTGTGTTGCCTTCGCATCTGTTCTTTTATATCTTACCAAGCGATGTGCATCGGTTGCAACAAACTGTACGCTATCTTTTGATAATTCAAAAAACACGCCCGTCATTGCAGGACGTAAATCATCACCACTTACCGCAAACAATGTTTTATTGATAGCCGTTAATAATCCTGTGCTAGTCATCTTAAACCCTGTGGTATCATCGGCCGTAGGCTCTTTAGGGAAATTATCAGGATTCTCTCCCATCACTTTATACTTTCCATTATCGCTCGTAATTTCTACTGCGTAATTTTTATCAATATTAAAAGTTAATGGTTGATCAGCAATATTTTTTAAAGAATCAATTAAAATTTTTGCAGGAATACACACACGACCATTTGCTTTGCTTTCAACTTCCATTTGAACGCGCATCACCGTTTCCAAATCGGTAGCGACAATATTCAATTTTTTATCTTCTATTTCGAATAAAAAATCTTCCAAAATAGGTAATACCGTATTTGTGTTAATAACACCAGAAATTTGTTGAAGGTGTTTTAAAAGAGAAGAAGAAGAAACAATAAATTTCATAGAATTTTTGTTGTTTGGCTTTTGAAAAAATCACGTTTTTATACTATGGCAAACCTAATGTAAAATGTTAAGATTAAAAAGCTATTTTAGCACTACTTATTGACATAGATGAAAAAAATTAGAATCGGAAAAGAGCAGGCAATTATTAGCATACGCCATTTTTGCGCCTACCAAGAAAGGGCGCAACAAGAGGTTAGGGATAAGCTTTATGAACTGGGGATGACAAAGCCCGAAGTAGAAGAAATTTTGTCGGATTTGATTGGTGAGAATTTTTTAAATGAAGAGCGTTTTGCCACTTCTTTTGCTGGTGGACATTTTCGAATTAAGGGATGGGGTAGATTAAAAATTAATCATGCCCTTTATCAAAAAAAAGTAAGCGCCTTTAACATAAAACTGGCATTAAAATCAATTGACGAAGACGACTACAGAGCCAAGCTATTGGAGTTAGCAACAAAAAAGTGGGCCACCCTAAAGGGGGAGCGAGGGTTATCACGCATGGCTAAAACACAAGCTTTTTTGCACCAACGTGGCTTTGAGCCGGCGCTCATTCAACCCATAATTCAAAAATTGAACAAACCCGGATCTTAGCAAGTAATTGTATCTTTAATTTGTAAAGCAAAAACGCCGCCGTGTCATCTTTAAAGTTTTCTTTGATTCAGAGTAGCCTTTTTTGGGAAGATAAAGAAGCAAACCTTTCTATGTTTTCTGAAAAAATCAATTCAATTGATCAGCCTACCGAAATTATTGTGTTGCCCGAAATGTTTACTACGGGATTTAGTATGCAGCCTAAGCGGTTTGCAGAAACTATGGATGGACAAACGATTGATTGGATGCGTAGATGGTCTGCTGAAAAAAAAGCAATTATTACGGGTTCTATTATTATTGAAGAGGGGGGGAAATACTTTAATAGGCTTATTTGGATGTTGCCCAATGGGCAACTTGGATATTATGATAAGCGACACTTATTTGCATATGCTGGAGAAGATGAAAAATATTCAAGCGGTAACAAAAGATTAATTGCAAGTGTGAAGGGGTGGAAAATAAATTTACAAATTTGTTATGACCTGCGTTTTCCCGTTTGGGCTCGACAGCAAATGAATGAGGAAGCAGAAAAAGAGTATGATGTTTTATTGTATGTTGCCAACTGGCCTGAAAAAAGAAATCATGCTTGGAAAACATTATTGTGTGCGCGCGCAATCGAAAATCAATGTTTTTCGATTGGACTGAATCGAGTTGGAGAGGATGGAAACAAAATTGCTCATAGTGGAAACTCAATGGTAGTGGGGCCTTTGGGAGAAGTCCTTTATCATCAAGCACAAGATGAAGCTATTTTTAATATTACACTTCAAAAAGAAGAAGTAAATAACACCAGGGCGCAATTTCCTTTTTGGAAAGACGCAGATGATTTTAAAATATGTTAATTATCATAATCAATTATAAATAATGAACTATGTCTGAGTTAATATCTGCACAAGAATTATTTACTGGGAGTGGTTGGATATCCGAAGTGTCAATTGAAATAAACAATGGAAAAATTATTTCAATTGGTAAAGAAAAATACGATCACAAAAACGCATTTCCTTTAGTAGTACCCGCACTAATCGATTTACAAATTTATGGAGCGGCAGGAAAGTTGCTTTCTGAATTTCCCGATGCAGATTGTATTGAAAAAATCTATCAGTATTGTTTAAAAGGCGGGGCGGCTTATTTTCAACCGACAATTGCTTCACAAACCTATCCAATTATTTATAAAGCCATTGATGCCGTTAAGGATTATAAATTGAAAGGTGGTAAGGGTTGTATTGGTTTACATATTGAAGGTCCTTGGATTAATGAATCAAAAAAGGGAGCACATCAAGCTACCGTTTTGCACACACCCAGCATTCAACAGATTCAAGCATTATTAGATTATGGCAAAGAATGGATAAGCATGATAACGCTAGCACCCGAAGTTTGCTCAAATGAAATCATTAACTTAATTCAAGCTAATGGCATTGTTGTTTCCGCGGGTCACAGTAATTCGAGTTATGAATTGGCAAATGAATTTTTTAATAACAATATTCGTGTAGCCACTCATTTATTTAATGCAATGAGCGCCTTTCAACATAGAGCACCCGGTATGGTGGGTGCCTTGTTTAACCACAAACGTGCCATGTGTAGTTTGGTAGCTGATGGATACCATGTTGATTTTAGTGCCATAAAAATTGCAAAAAAAATAATGGGTGATCGGTTGTTTTGTATCACAGATGCGGTAACACATACAAATACTGGTCTTTACCAGCATACGCTTGAAGGAGACAAGTATGAAAGTGCTGGAACCCTTAGTGGATCAGCCTTAACACAAATCAAATCGATTAATAATTTAGTGAACGAGGTGGGGTTGGATTTGGGAGAAGCAATCAAAATGTGCAGTGTTTATCCAGCTCGTGTTATGCAAAAGGAAAAAATGAAAGCAATGATTGATGTAAATGAAACCGCCGACCTACTTTGTTTAAGCGCAGATCGGCAGTTCATTAAAATAATCGTTAGCTAGTTGCTTTAAATTGCAAAAGCATTCCAGCCCTGTGCATTAATATCAAAAACATTATTTCCTTTGGTTATTATTTTTGTACCCTCATCGGCATCACACATGTATCCTATGACACTAATGTCTTCTTGTAAAGTAATTTTATCATAGTCGGCTTGCTTCATGGTAAATAATAATTCATAGTCTTCTCCACCATTCAATGCACAAACGGTTGGGTCCAATCCAAATTTAAATGCAGCCGCTTTTGTTGCTTCGTTTAATGGAATTTTTTCTTCATAAATTCTACAACCCAAATTGCTTTGTTTACAAATATGTAAAATATCACTACTTAAACCATCGCTTACGTCCATCATTGCGGTTGGCATAATTTGTTGCGTTTCTAAATATTCAATGATATCTTTTCTTGCTTCTGGTTTTAATAAACGCCCCACGATATAATCCTCATTTTCAAGTGTTGGTTGTACTTGGGGATTTTCTAAAAATATTTTCTTTTCACGCTCCATTAATGTTAATCCCAAAAAGGCTGCACCCAAATCTCCAGAAACACAAATTAAATCGCCGCTCTCCGCGGTACTTCTTTTAACAAATTTTTCTGGCGCAACTTCACCAATTGCGGTAACTGAAATAACCAATCCCTTTTGAGAAGTAGAGGTGTCTCCTCCTATTAAATCAACGCCATATTTTTCACATGCAATTTGCACACCTAAATAAAATTCCTCTAAAGCTTCTAAACTAAATCGATTGCTGAAAGCTAGGCTCATTGTAATTTGTGTGGGTTGCGCATTCATAGCATACACATCACTTACATTAACTACTACTGCTTTATAACCCAAGTGTTTTAATGGCGTGTACATTAAATCAAAGTGAACACCCTCCACTAATAAATCGGTGGTGATAACTGTTTGCTTGCCAAAATGATCAATCACCGCAGCGTCATCTCCTATTGATAAAACGGTGGATGCATTTTGCGTTTCAAAGCTAGATGTTAGGTGATTGATTAATCCAAACTCTCCTAGTTTTTCAATTTCTGTTCTTTCTTGCATATTTATAATTTATAAAGAGCCGCCTTTTACTAGCGCTAATAATTGATTGTGAATTTTTCCATTGGTTGCAATAATTCCGGGCTGATATGGATTAAATTTTTCTCCATTTAAATCTGTAACAATACCGCCTGCTTCTTGAACTATTAAATATCCTGCAGCACTATCCCATGCTTGTAATTTATGCTCATAAAAACCATCAAACCGTCCTGCCGCTGTCCAGCACAAATCAAGCGCTGCGCTACCTAGTCTACGTACTGGTATTGCTTTACGAATTAATTTTTCAAAAATTTGTAAGGGCCCATTTTCAGCATCTAAATATTGATAAGGAAATCCAGTGACCAAGCAGCTTGTTAATAGATTATCCTTGTCACTCACCTTAATTGGCTTGTCATTTAAAAATGCACCTTTTCCTTTTTCAGCAAAAAACATTTCATTCATAAAGGGGTTGTAAACAGCGCCCATCAACATTTCTCCATTTTCTTCGACACCAATGCTTACACAACAAATGGGAATACCATTTGCAAAGTTAATAGTGCCATCTATAGGATCAATAATCCATTTTATATTTGAATTCGTTGGCAGCGCGCCCGTTTCTTCACTTAAAATAAAATGGTCGGGGTGTGCGTCCTGAATTACCTTAAAAATTGCGCGCTCTGATGCATGATCTGCCTCGGTTACTAAATCATTAATAGTTGCCTTGCTTGAAATCGTAAAGGTTCCGTTAAAATACCTTGTTAGCTCGTTTGCTCCCGCCTTAATAGCATTGAATAGCGTATTTTTAATCATATTACAAAAGTAGCTTCGTTTGGTGGAATAACATTCCTATTTTTGTATATAATCTTAAAAGAAAAAAACCGAATTTGTAGATGCCGATTTTCGAGATTAACCTACCCAAAGGCCTGAACAAGGCATTAGGTCTTCCACAACGAAGTCCAAGAAGATCGCAACTACGCGTACTTAAAAAATTACTACGCCGCGCGCGCTATACTGAATTTGGACAAAAATTTAGTTTCGATCAAATTTTACAAAGTAAACATGTAGGTAAATCATTTCAACAAAGTGTACCCGCATACAATTATAATAAGATTTACAAAGAGTGGTGGCATAAAACACTTGAGGGCCAACCAGATATTACCTGGCCTGGCAAAATAAAATTTTTTGCATTGAGTAGCGGCACAAGTGAGGCAGCAAGTAAATATATTCCTGTAACGAATGATTTACTGAGAGGCAATAAGGTAATTATGATTAAACAATTAATAAGCTTGTTTAATTATAAGGATGTTCCACTTGCTAGTATTGGTAAGGGATGGCTAACGCTGGGTGGTAGCACAGATTTACAAAAAGGGCCAGGCTATTATGCTGGAGACCTTAGTGGAATTACAGCAAAAAAAGCACCGTTTTGGTTTCAACCATTTTATAAACCAGGTAGAAAAATTGCAAAAGAAAAAGATTGGAATAAAAAGTTAAAAGAGATTGTTGAAAAAGCACCGAATTGGGATATTGGTTTTATTGTTGGAGTTCCTGCTTGGATACAAATGTGCATTGAGATGATTATTGAGCGCTACCAACTTAATAATATACATGAGATTTGGCCAAACCTTGCCTTTTTTGTTCATGGTGGCGTGAGCTTTGAGCCCTATAAACATGGATTTGAAAAATTATTGGGCAAGCCCATTTCTTATATCGAAACTTATTTAGCTAGCGAGGGGTTTTTGGCTTGGCAGGATAAACAAAACGGTGCAGGTATGCGTCTTTCGTTTAATCAACATATCTTTTTTGAGTTTGTGCCTTTTGATGAAAACAATTTTGACGCAGATGGTGAGCTGATCGAAAACCCCGATGCGCTTATGATACATGAGGTAGAAGAGGGAAAAGACTATGCGATTTTAATTAGCACCGTAGCTGGTGCATGGCGCTATTTAATTGGAGACACAGTAAGATTTATTGATAAGGCAAATGCAGAAATTATCATTACAGGAAGAACAAAACATTTTTTGAGTTTAGTGGGAGAACATTTGAGTGTTGATAATATGAACAAAGCCATTCAGTTGGTGAGTGAAGAGTTAAATATTTCAATTCCCGAATATTGTGTTACCGGCGAGCCGTTTGATAATTTTTTTGCACACAGATGGTATATTGCTTGTGATCAAAATTTAGATGAAAAAATGTTGGCGTCCATGATTGACGAAAAGCTGGTGGCGCTTAATGATGATTATGCGGTAGAACGCAAAAGTGCACTTAAAGAAATTAGTGTTTCTATCTTAAAAGAATCTGTTTTTTTATCTTTCATGCAAAGCAAGGGAAAGATTGGGGGACAACACAAATTTCCAAGAGTGATAAAGGGTGACCTTTTAAAAGATTGGAAGGATTTTATTTCAAAAAATTAACATGATTGCACCTATTATAAAGGGCTTGTTATTGGGGCTTATTTTAAGTATTTCCATTGGCCCTGTTATTTTTGCTATACTAAAACAAAGTCTTACTAATGGTCGAAAAGCCGGATACGCTTTTGTAGCGGGTGTTTCCGCAAGTGATATCACATTACTAATTGTTTGCAATGTTTTTACGGCATTATTTACACTTGTATTATCGCACAAAGCAATTGTTGCATTGATAGGTGCAGGATTTTTATTGTTAATGGGATTGTATACATTGTTATTTAAAAAGATACAAACAGAAGCACCAGATGACAAACAAAAAGAATTAAGCAAAAGGGATTTAGTAGGAATATTCTTTTCGGGATATTTAATGAACACGCTTAATCCTAGTGTTTTTTTATTTTGGTTTGCCTGGACTGCAGCTATTGGTGCTAATGCCACTGAAACCGAAAACCCTACCAGCTATAAACTAATTGTATTTGGAACCTGTTTACTTTTTGTATTAACTTCTGATTTAATTAAAGTAGTATTGGCTGGTGCTCTAAGACCAAGGCTTACCGAAAAAACAATGATTTGGATTAATAGATTTTCCGGAATTATCATATTAATTTTTAGTGCAGCACTTTTTTATAGTGCATTAAATTATTAGTTCGTAACTTGTATTGTGAAGAAAATTATTTCAATATTTATCATCCTCCTTTTTGGCCTTAGCAAGTTAAGCGCTCAGGGTGGAGCTATTTTAGCTTTAAAAGATAAGGGTGTGATTGTTCATTCTTATGTTAATGGAAGTTACATTAATCTTGAATTAAGCAACCACCAGTGGATTACAGCAATAGTTCACAAGGTTCAAGCAGACTCTATTCACCTTAACCTATATAGCTTACAGCCAACCACAACCGCATATGGTACCTGGAGCGAAGACACTTTAAAGCTGGGTCAGCTAACGATACATTTTAATGAAATCATTTCAATTGCCCACGAAAAGGGGCATTATACAAGCGTTTTTACGAATGGTACTTTTTTAAAAGTTGCGGGTCCACTTTATGCAGGTTTAAATATCACCAACTCTATTATCAATAAAGATCCAGTTTTTGGAAGTAGAAATATTTCACAAATTGCGGGCGGCATTGTTGCTTGGTTTATTGGAAATTGGCAAGCGAAAAAAAATCCTAACTATCGTCCTATTGGAAAACGATTTACCCTTGAGGTGATTTAATAAATAAATTTTTTATATCCAGTGTTTAAAAAAATAAGGAAAATTTTATTCTATCTTTTTATAAGCTCCATTTTATATATAGTTATAACAAGGTTTGTTGAACCCCCTATTACCGTAACACAGATAACCAATGCTTTTGGATTAGGCTTAAATAGAGATTATGTAGGATGGGATGATATTTCATATAACATTAAACTAGCCGCAATAGCAAGTGAGGATCAGGCATTCACTGACCACAGCGGATTTGATTGGGATGCAATGGAAAAAAGCATGCACCCAAAAAAGAAAAATAAAAAATCTAAAATACCTTTTGGCGGCGGGGCAAGTACCATAACACAACAAACTGCAAAAAATGTTTTTCTTTGGCAGGGTAGTGGATTTGATAAGTATATCCGTAAAATACCAGAATTTTATTTTACATTTTTAATTGAAAAAATTTGGGGCAAAAAAAGAATTTTAGAAGTGTATTTAAATGTAATTGAAACGGGTCCTGGTTGTTTTGGCGTTGAGGCTGCTGCGCAACATTATTTTCACAAGTCAGCAAAAAATTTAACAAGGGCAGAGGCGGCTATGATTGTAGCTGGTTTTCCAAATCCAAAAAAATTCACTGCAAACCCAATGACTTCAAGGGTTGCTTGGCGGTATCCTCAAATATTAAGAGAGATGAATAATATTGAATTCGATGAAGATATCCATGCATTGTTAAAAAGCAAATAAGCGCTCTTAATTTACTTTTATTTATTCGCAAGTTTTTCTATTAACGCAATTGCATTTTGTGTTCTTGCAGCTCCAGTACCACTTACAATTCCCCAAGGAGTGTTTTGATTGATTAATAATTCTTTATAAATCGTAAACAATTCTTTGCGTGGCTCCTCGCTTGGGTATTCGCGCATTTCATCTGCAGTCCAAGGTAGGTCTATATCACATAATAGATAAGTATCGTATTTTCTTTCATTTATTTTTTCTAAAATAAATGGGTGGCAGTTATTAAACACATATTCACACCAAACCTTCATCACATACATATCTGTGTCAATTATTAACAAGTCGTTTGCCTTTTCCACAAAACTGTCCTCGCACTCAAGTTGTCCTTTTGCAATGGTTAATAAATCATCGTAATTATATTCAGTGCCATTTTCGGTTAAAAATTGGCGCGCATATTCGGGACACCAGACCGTTTGGTAATATTTTGCCAGTTCGGCACAAAGCGTTGATTTACCCGTTGATTCTGGTCCAAGAATTACAATTTTTTTGATTGGGCTCATATTAAAAATTCAATTTCGCTTTTTTGCGCCAGGATTGTAAACCAGCAAAAGCAAGTATTAATAAAATGATAAATTGAACACTCGTAAAAGCGTAGCCTTTAATAAAATATAGTGGAATTGATGCCATATTAGTAAGGATCCACCATATCCAACTTTCAACTTTTTTCTTGGCCATTAACCACATGCCCGTGTATGCTGTAGCACTTGCAAATGCATCCGCCCAAGGAATTGCCTCGGGAGCAAAAGCAGCTTTTGCAAATGTGAGTGCAACATATATAGTAATGTAAAATGCGGTGAAAAAAGCAAGCTGCTGAATCCACTCTCTTTGGGTACTGCTTGTTATTTTTAATACTAATGTTTGCTGGTCCTCTTTTGTTCTCGTCCACAAATACCACCCATACATACTCATAATGGTATAATATAAGTTTACACTTGCTTCACCCAAAAGGTGACCCTTATAGCTTAAATAAACATAAAGTATCGTATTCACAAGACCCGTAGGAAATACTAAAATATTTTCTTTTCTACTATACCATACCGAAGCAATTCCTGCTATTACCGCAACCCCTTCAACCCAGCCTGTATGAATTAATCCATCGTAAATTGAGTGTAAGATATCGGTCATTGTATATTTCCTTAATTTAAATTAATGGGCAACTTTCATTTTCTCTAATTGTGCCTCTAACAAAAACATTTCGTCTCTTGTTTTTGCAGCCTCCATAAAGTCCATTGCTTTTGCAAATTTATCCATTTGTTTTTTAGTATCCTTGATTGCTTTCTCTAGCTGAGGAATGGTTTTATATTCGCTATACTTTTCACTGCCCTCTGCTAAAATATTTATTTCATCGGTTGTGCGCACATTCATATTGTTAAGGGTATAGCCCTTAATATCAAGTACAGACCCCTGTGCCATTACTTGTTCAATACTTTTCACAACCGTGGTTGGGGTGATATTATGATCAATATTATATTTAGTTTGTTTCTCTCGACGACGATTGGTTTCGTCAATTGTTCGTTGCATGCTCTTGGTAATACTATCTCCATAAAATATTACTCGACCGTTAGCGTTTCTTGCAGCCCTTCCCGCTGTTTGAGTCAGTGATTTTTCATTTCTTAAAAACCCTTCTTTGTCTGCATCTAAAACCGCAACCAATGAAACTTCGGGCAAGTCTAATCCCTCTCTTAATAAGTTAACGCCCACCAACACATCAATGACACCCAATCTTAATTCACGCAAAATTTCAACACGCTCTAGTGCATCTATGTCACTATGAATATATTTAGATTTGATTTGAATTTTTTGTAAAAAACGATCCATCTCTTCGGCCATTTTTTTAGTAAGTGTTGTCACCAATACGCGATCGCCTTTCTCAACCTGCATTGCGATTTCGTCTAACAAATCATCAATTTGATTTTTTGTTGGGCGCACTTCAATTGGCGGATCTAATAATCCCGTTGGTCTTACCACTTGCTCCACAATTAATCCATCGGTTTTTTGTAATTCATATTCACCTGGTGTGGCACTAACAAAAATTGTTTGACCAATGATATTTTCAAACTCAGTAAAATTTAATGGCCTATTATCTATTGCACTTGGTAATCTAAAACCATATTCCACCAAATTCATTTTTCTACTTCTATCTCCACCATACATACCACTAATTTGTGGGATAGTTTGATGGCTCTCATCTATTACACATAAAAAGTCTTTTGGAAAGTAATCCAATAAACAAAAGGGTCTAGTCCCGGGAACGCGTCTATCAAAAAATCTGGAATAGTTTTCAATACCCGTACAATAACCCAACTCTCTAATCATTTCAATATCGTATTCAACGCGCTCTTTTATTCTTGCCGCTTCCTGTTGTTTCCCAACGCTTTTAAAATATTCAACCTGTGCGCGCATTTCATCCTGTATTTCTGAAATAATTTGTTGTACCATATCCTTTGGCGCTAAATATAAATTAGCGGGGAAAATGGCAGCATTCTCCATGCGCTCTATTCTTTTTCCGGTTTCAATTTCAATGGTCTCTATTTCTTCAATTTCATCGCCAAAAAAAGTAATGCGATATCCATAATCTACATAAGGCAAACGAATATCCACCGTATCTCCATTCACTCTAAATGCACCTCTATCAAACTCGGTAACACTTCGATGATATAATGCATTTACTAAAGCATGTAAAAATGCTTGGCGCGCTAAAACTTGTCCTTTATGAATTCTGATAATTCCATTTTCAAGTTCGGTGGGATTTCCCATACCATAAATACAGCTTACGCTTGCCACCACAATAATATCTCTGCGGCCACTTAATAATTGTGCTGTTGCTTGTAGCCTAAGCTTATCAAGTTCTTCATTAATACTTAGGTCCTTTTCAATATAAACCCCCGATGTTGGCAAATAAGCTTCGGGTTGATAGTAATCATAATAAGAAACAAAATACCCAACCGCATTATCAGGAAAAAAACTTTTGAACTCACCATATAATTGAGCAACCAATGTTTTGTTGTGAGTTAATACTAAGGTTGGGCGCTGTATATTTTGAATTAAATTGGCAATAGTAAATGTTTTACCACTTCCTGTTACTCCTAATAGGGTTTGGTATCTATCTCCACTTAAAACCCCCTCGGTCAACTGCGCAATTGCGCTAGGCTGATCTCCCGAGGGGGTATAAGTAGATTGTAATTTAAAAGACATACTCAAAGGTACGCTCTATAATGTTTCCAAATAAACAGAAAGTTTATCGATTGCTTTTGCAACTTCTCCTATTTGATCGGTTGTTTCTGCCCAATTTTTTTGCTCAATTGCCTCTCTTACGCCCGGTACCGTTTTAACACCATATCCTGTATAAAAACCTGGTGCATATAAACTGTGTTTAAACCACGGGCGTCTTGGTAAACCCGCATCTGTTAATAATGTTTGTTCTGCGCGGAAAATTTTGGAATTTACTTCGGCTAATTTTTTAGCATCAATTGATTTTTTCAAATCTTCTGCATGTGCTGCTGCTTTTTCTAATTTGGTTAATGCATTTAATATTGGAGAAAAATCAACATAAGGCACTTCAGATAAACGCACCGGTGTTTTTAATTTTTCACTAGGGTCTGCGGCATATATATATGCATTGTTGTTGATGAGTTCGTTTTCAACTTTCGCTTTTTCACGTAGTTGGTCAACATTTTTTATCAATTCGCTTATATAACCCTTAACCGTCTTGTGTAATTCTCTAAAATCAAATTGCAATGCATCTGCATCAGCAAGACGCAATACTACACGGCCTGTTGTTTGAGCCAATGTTACACCATATTCAAAAGTTGGATCCTTGAATCGCTTATACATATCATATGAATCATAAATGGAATGATATTCTCCACCCTCATCTTCGCCACCATAACCAATATTTAAAGAAGGGATACCAAGGTGTTGAATAAATGAAGAATAATCAGAACCAGAACCCATTGCACCTAATGGATATTGTGTTGATGCAAATGCTTCTTTTTTTGCAGCAGGTGTTTCGGCATTTACAGCTCTTGATGCTTTAGCTCTTTCAAAAACAGATACTTTCATTTGAGGATCTATTACTGTTTTACTTATTTCGGTAATTAATGGTGCAAAAGCATGTGATCCTTCTGCCCCTAAAAATCCTCTCCCATTGCCATCAGAATTAATGTAAGCAACCGCTTTTGCTTGTAATTCTGCAGCGTGGTTTTCAACCCACTCGGTTGAGCCCATTAATCCTGGTTCTTCAGCATCCCAAGCACAATACACCAATGTTCTTTTGGGTTTCCATCCTTGTTTTAATAATTCACCAATTGAAATAGCTTCTTCTAATTCTGCTGCCATACCACTTATTGGGTCAGCCGCTCCATTCACCCAGCCGTCATGGTGATTACCTCTAATTATCCACTGGTCAGGAAATTCGCTTCCTTTAATAGTCGCAATTACATCTAAACCGGGTCTTAATTTCCAATCAAACGCTAATTTTAAATGAACCTGGGAGCTACTTGGGCCAATATGATAAGTGAATGGTAAACCACCCACCCAGTCTTTCGGCGCAACCGGACCCGCCATATCCTTTAATAATGGTGTTGCATCACCATAACTAATTGGAAGAACGGGTATTTTTAATAGGTTTTTTGCTTCATTATGATCAACCCTTGGCGCACCTTCAACCGAAGCAATATTAGGTGTGGTTGGGTCTCCAGGATATATCACCATATCCATAATAGATCCTCTTTGTACTGTTTGATCATTTTTAAACGCTCCAACAGGGTAGGCATCCCCCGCACCATAACCATCATCAATTGGATCAGAATATATCAAACATCCAATTGCACCATGTTCTTGTGCCACTTTAGGTTTAATACCTCTCCAACTACGACCATACTTTGCAATTACAATTTTACCTTTTACATCTATACCATATTTTGCCAAGGTTTCATAATCTTCGGGAAGACCATAATTTACAAATACAAGATTCGCTGTTACATCTCCATCAGCGCTCCAACAGTTATAAGTGGCTAATTGATCCGCTTGGTTGGATGTTGCATCTTCTTTTAGTGGTGTCTCTTTTAATTTCGCTTTATAATTTGTTGCACCAGACATTTCTAAGGTTCTAGTTATGGGTGTTGGAAACATTAATTGATACGTTTCAATTTTTGTATCCCAACCAGCAGCAGTAAAAACTTTTGCAATTTCACTTGCAACCATTTTTCCTCCAGCCGAACCAACATGATGTGGAACTGAAGAAAGTTGTTTAATGTGTTCTCCAACGCGTTTCGCATTTAATTGTGCGTCAAAAGCTTTTTCTGTTTTAAGTTGCTTTTCGTCAGACTTAAATCCTAATAAATTTTTTTGCGCATTTATTGAATTAATCAACAGACAGAAGCAAGAAAATATGATTGCTTTTTTTTTCATAATAACTATTTTGATTTTTATATATTTCTATTTAAGTATTGAGTATAATCAGGAAGTTCATAACTATATTCATCCTGCATAAATCTTGATGTCATTAAAAAGTCGGCCGTGGTTCTGTCGCAAGCCATTGGTAAATTCCAGGCTACAGCCAATCTTAATAAAGCTTTCACATCACTATCATGTGGTTGCGCTTCCATAGGATCGAAAAAGAAAAACACAACATCAATATCACCTGTTGCAATCATTGCACCTATTTGTTGATCACCTCCAAGTGGCCCGCTTAATAATTTTACAACTGGTTGGTCTAATGCCTCTTCTATTAATTTTCCAGTTGTTCCGGTTGCAACCAGAGAGTGTTTTGATAATTCTATTTTATTGTGAATTGCCCACTCTATTAAATCTTTCTTTTTATTATCGTGTGCAATTAGTGCAATTTTTTTTCGTCTTTCTAATTTTCTAATATTTTTTATCATTTGATGATGGTTATATTTTAGGTGTTTTATTCCAATGTTATTTTGTTTAATAATAGTATACCTAACAAGATACCAAAAATTATTGGTAGCGATAGGCCTATTAAATAAAAAAGACTAAATAAGATGAATAGAAATATTGGATAAGTAAATAATAAAAGACTAAATAAAACTGAATCAAAAAACACAGTATTCTTTGTTTTTTTTTCAACCAATTTATATATCCATTTATAATATGGAAGGTGTAAATAATATAAAGGTGTCTTTTTTATTTTAGTAGAAATAATAGGAGGATGAATATTATTTTGTAACTGAATAAATAAGTTTTTATTAAACAAAACACTTTCTTTGGGTGTAATTAATGCATGGGTTAATTTGTAATCAGAAATAAAAATATTTATTATTTTACCTATTCCTTTTAGTTGATTATATGCAATTCCTATTAGATGAATTTTTGGAAAAATTTGTTGGTTATGTGCGCGCGCTAAAATTCTTGTAGCTCCTTTTTTGAATGGTTGAAGTTCGTGTGAATTAATACATACTCCTTCAATAAAAATTAAAACAGCTTCGCCTTTATTTAATAGTTTTAGAGATTCATTAAAAGCAAATTCATTAAGATGTAAAAACTGCTTTCCTTCTCTTAGTCTATAAACTGGTATCATATTTAATAAGCCTAATAAAAAACGATGGAATTTTTTAGTAAAAGCATCTCCTCTAGCTAAAAAATATACACGTCGTTGGTATTGAGCACCAATAATTATGGCATCTAAAAATGAATTAGGATGGTTGGCTATAATTAATAGTGGTCCTGTTTGCTTTAATAAATACTTATTTTTAACATTAATATCTAAGCAAAATAACCAAAGTGCAGCCCGAATAAAAAATTTTAAAATTCGAATCAACTCTTTTTTTTATAAATATAAAAAAACCGCACCATAAATGATGCGGTCCGTACCTACTAACCTTTAAAAAACGAGATAAATATTATTTACTTGCTGCTTCCTCAATCTTTGCAGCAATTTTAGCTCTTATCTTGGCTTCTATTTCATTTGCCATTTCTGGATTATCGTGTAATATTGTTTTTACTGAATCCCGACCTTGGCCTAGTTTATTTCCTTCATAGCTAAACCAACTTCCACTTTTATTGATAATTTCTAATTCCACACCCATATCAATAATTTCTCCAATTTTACTTATTCCTTCTCCAAAAATAATTTCAAACTCTGCTGCTCTAAATGGTGGTGCCACTTTATTTTTAACCACTTTTACTTTCACTCTATTACCTATTGCTTCATCACCATCTTTAATTTGTGCCATTCTTCTGATATCTAAACGAACAGAAGCATAAAACTTTAATGCATTTCCTCCAGTTGTTGTTTCTGGGTTACCAAACATTACACCAATTTTTTCTCTTAATTGATTAATGAAAATACAAACCGTACCTGTTTTATTAATTGTTGCGGTTAATTTTCTTAATGCTTGAGACATTAAACGAGCATGTAAACCCATTTTAGAATCACCCATTTCACCTTCTAATTCACTCTTTGGTACCAAAGCAGCAACAGAGTCAATTACCACAACATCAATTGCTCCTGATAAAATTAAACGATCAGCAATCTCTAAAGCTTGTTCACCGTAATCAGGTTGAGAAACTAATAAATTATCAACATCAACACCTAAACGCTTAGCATATGCACTATCAAAAGCGTGTTCCGCATCAATAATTGCACACATACCTCCTTTTTTCTGCGCTTCAGCAATTACATGAATTGCTACCGTTGTTTTACCAGATGATTCTGGGCCATATATTTCAATAATTCTTCCTTTTGGTAATCCTCCAATACCCAAAGCTGTATCTAACCCGATTGATCCTGTTGAAATAACTTCCTGTGGTTCTTGACTTCTTTCATTCATCATCATCACACTACCTTTTCCATAATCTTTATCGATTTTATCGATTGTTAATTTTAAGGCTTTTAATTTTTCAGCATTTGCAGTACTCATGGTTAATCGTTTTATGTTTTCTTTGAATATTTATGTAAAGATAGGGATAATTTGTTAATAAACTAAATATTTTAGTATTTTTTTACTAATTAGATTAGTTATTTTTTAATATTATAGTGATTTATTTTTTAAGTAATTGATAATCATATAGTTATTTAATTAGTAATAAATTTAGTATTTTTTTAGTTTCGTTAAAGAAGTATTTATACTTGATATTTTTGGGGCTTTTTATGATGAGAATAAAAGTAGTTTATTTTATATGATTCACCCAAATTTGAAAAACCAGATCAATGTTAATTACTATTGTAGTATTAATCTATAATACATTTATATAAAGAAC